>NZ_JAITJM010000002.1:0-26814 GCF_031278955.1 Candidatus Endomicrobiellum cubanum
TGGTTCAAATTGATAAGGGGATAATATTTCTATTGCATCCCCCTTTTTTAGTTTATGCTTTAATTCTATAGTTAACATACCATCTTTATTGTCTGTTATAATTCCAGCGTTCCTGTAATTACTTAAGTGTTAAATAGACTTTAATTATGAGCAAAGAGAATTGCCTCTGGTATATTATCTAAAGGGAATAAGGATAGTCTGCAGGAAGTAAAAGCTCTGACTTTTTCATACAGAATTATAGCAAATTGTCAATTTAGGAATAGTGTGTAAAAAATGCTGCAATTTATCCCTCAAGCAAGAGGATTAGAAAATTCTGATCTTATTATTTCGTCACTTGAGGAATATGAGTTTCAGTGGATGTTGAGAGAGGCTAGAAAAAGATGTCCTCATATAAACATAGAATATGGAGATCCTCTTGAGCATATTTTTTCATACATTATACAGGGTATTGATAATCCAATAGTTGAAATAAGGCCAAATGGTGATTTTGCAATTTCACCATATTTACAATTATTTTTGGTAATATAAAAAAGTCTTCTTTAAAAGAAGCATGGAATAATGAATTGAAAAATGCTTGGAGAAATAAAAAAGTCCATGAGTTTTGTGCTAACATAAAAAATATTTCTGATTTATCAAAATTCAAAAATCCTTGTAAAGATACAATTGCACTTTAAAAAAGGAGGTAACAAAATGTCTTCATTGGGTATGCCTATAGCGGTTCCTGTTGCAGTTGTTTCAGTAGCAGCTAATGTTAATGTCTTAATTAACATAAATGTGAATGTGAGTACGAGTTACAATTATAGTTATTTGACTAACGTATCAACAGTGACGACGATGAACATTGCCGTAGTAGCTGCTGCAACTGCCAATGTAAGGGGAGGAAAATTTAAGATATATTGCAAAAACAGACAAGTCTTTTTTTCACTATAAGCAATTCAGTCTATGAGTTTTTAAAACGCGTAGAATTTTTTATTGGATAAGGAAGATTTTGTTTTTTTTGGAGTATCTTTTTTCTGACAGTTATTTTTTTGATGGATAATATAAAATTAATGAATCTAAGTATTGTCACTTATATTTAGATTTCTCTAAAATTAATGTAAATTTGAAAGGAGCCTTTCATACTATTAGAACCTGTAATACGGTACATGATTAAAGAATTTTGAAGAAGCGATATATATGAAAAAAATGTGTGTTCAATAAAACATAATACGACTGGAAAATATTGCTTTTTTGCAGTAATTTTGAAAAGATGGACAAATTTAAGACATAGTTTTAGTAAGACTTAAAAAAATATAACATTTATGCATGATATATATTTTGCAACATTAATTAGTATTGTTATTTTAGTTCTTGTTTATCTTGTTTTAACAAAAAAAACAAGATTGCATAAATATTTCAATAGTAATATTGTTTGTTATTTCACTTTTTGAGTCATACTTAGCATTTCACTATATAAGAATTCCATTAGATGATTTGATAAAGTATTACGCAAATATTATTCCTATATGGTATTGTTTTATCACATTTCTATATGCTCCAGTTATAGAAGAAATAGCCAAAATATTACCAATTTTAGTATTCCCAGTATACAAAAATAACATTACAAAAGAAAATATAGTTTTATATGGGAGTGTAATAGGGTTAGGCTTTGGCATAGGAGAAATGTTTTTAATATCATCTTTTATTGTTAAAGATATAGCTTTTATAGGTTACAAATGGTATCACTTTTATGGATATATTTACGAGCGTATTATAAGTTGTTTTTGTCATCAAATTTTTACAATAGTTGCTTTAAGTGGAATAGAAAAATGTGATATTAAATATTTGCTTTATGCTATGGTGCTTCATGCAATTTTAAATATACCGGCATTTCTTTACCAAGGTGGTTTTATTAATGCCAACTCTAATTTTGTACAATATTTTTTATTGTGCTACCCTCTAATATTTGTAGTTGCTATTGTAGCAACTTTTTTCTACGTAAAAAAAGGTAAATAGGATTAGTTTCGCGCGTGAATAAAAAAATATGGGCGATAGTATAAGTAACAGTCACATAACACGAATGGATAATAAAATATTCAGGACGACATTGGTTCAGGTAGCGTTGACAACGGTAAAGTATAATCAGTATTTAAGAAACTTTTATTTGAAATTAAAAAACAAGAAAGAAAACGGAAAGGCAATAATAGCAGTAGCAAGAAAGATGTTAGAGATAATAACCAGACATTAAAAAACATGTGGGAATTTGAGGATTTTAACAATTGGATGTTAAAATAAAAATACAACTGAAAAATCAGAGTAGATTTTAAAACTTACACTTGATTTTTATCATGGGGGTAGAAATAATGAAAAAAATATTTATGATAAGTGCTTTGTTAATTGTTTCTATTTTTAATTATGCATGTGTTAGAAAAATTCCAAATGGTTATGCTTAAATGGCCAGAACATCTTCTCTTTCATGGCTTACCTTGCAAGATGAATATAAATATGCACAAGGGTATGATGAAACATCTAAGTATTTCAGAGATAATGTAAAAAAAGGCGAGTGGATATCATCTTTAAATAATTTACGTAGAACTCTTGGAGACTTTAAAAAAAGGAAAGAGAGATATATAGCATATGAAACAAAACTATCCAATTCCCCAGAAGCAGAATACATTATAATTCGTTACGAAACTCTTTTTAAAGAGAAGACAATAATTGAAACTGTAGTTTTAATGAAAGAAAATAATAATTGGAAGGTTTCTGGGTATTATTTAAAATGATCTGTTATAACGTATGCTAAGGAAGTACAATGAAAAATGTTTTAATCACATAAACTTTGATGCGAAAAACAACAGGAAAGCATAGTCCTGGAAATCTACACGCTACGTTTGAATGAGGCGGGTGATGGAAACGTAGATCAAACCTGTAAGATGCTGAGGGTATGAGGGTAAAATCCCTTGGTCTACTCGATCATAACAAGTCGAATATAAAAAATTTATTGGCCAATTAGAGATATTACAAACGGCAATAGTTGAGATTGCACAAAAGAGACATGTTGCAAACCTGTTATTACAAACTTGGTTAAACTGCTAAAAATACTTGGGGTCTAAACGCGTAAGTCAGGTGCTAACATTTACTTACTTGATTATTGATTATAAGGCATGCATATGAATACTAAAATCAAAAAATTTCTCTTTTTGAATTTGTATTATTTACTTTCAGCACTAATTTTATTTTTTATTGGAGTTTTTGTTCCGATCCCTTGGACCATTACTTCTTTTGGTATAACAGATGCTGTCAACAAAGCATTAATAAAATCGAAAGTTGTTGGTGTCTTGTCAGAGATTTATGGGAAAGAAGGCAATACTGTCAAAAGTGGTCAATTGTTGGCGGTTATTAAAGATATTGAAAGTGAAATTTTAGTAATAAATCAATAAATGAATTTGAACTCATTTCAATAGCGCTTGCTTTTTGCTTTTCAGGGTTTCCCGGTTTAATGTTTGGAGTGTGGCCTGCAAAAAGCCTCTAAATTGAGTCCTCTAGAAGCGTTGAGATACGATTAACAAGACATTGAAATTTACTAACAGTTTTGTTTTTGCATTTAAGTAGATTTGGTATAATATTTAGAGTAAATTTAGAAATATATATATGAATATAGAATTAAATAATGAACAAGATCGTTTGATATACACGGTTTCTAAAATAAGTAATGAAATTAAACTTATTTTAGAAGATTCTTATCCTGCTGTTTGGGTACGAGGTGAAGTATCTAATTTTAGGCTTTATAGTTCTGGTCATATGTATTTTAATATAAAAGATTCAGATAGTCAGATAAAAGCTATAATGTTTAGAAATACAAATGTTGGTTTAAATTTTAAACCAACAGACGGTAATGAAGTTTTAATTTTTGGGAGAATAAGTACTTATCTAAAAAGTGGTGATTACCAGATAATTGTCAGTCATATGGAACAATTTGGGCAGGGTGCTTTATATAATGCGTATGAAAAACTAAAAAATAAATTAGAAGAAGCCGGGCTTTTTGAACAAAAATATAAGAAGAAAATTCCAGATATTGTTAATAAAATAGCCATTGTAACTTCTAAAGAAGGAGCAGCTCTGTATGATATTTTAAAGGTTATAGATACTTTAAATATTGATGTTGAGATATTAATATGTCCTACAAGAGTACAGGGTAAGGGAGCAGATAAAGAAATTGTTAAAGCCATAGAATATTTAAATATACATCATAGAAATTTAGATGTTTTGCTTTTAGGAAGAGGTGGTGGACAAATAGAAGATTTATGGGCGTTTAATAGTGAAGATGTCGCAAAAGCAATCTTCAATTCTAAAATACCAATAGTTTCTTGTGTAGGGCACGAAATAGATTTTACTATAGCAGACTTTGTTTCAGACTTGAGAGCCCCAACCCCATCTGCAGCGGCAGAAATTGTTTTAAGAAAAAGGATAGAACTTCAAAGACAATTAACATCTTTAAAAGCAAATCTCTATAATGCTATAAATAATACTTTAGTTTATTGTAACCAGTCTCTACAAAGACTTAAAAACTCGAAAGCTTTAACTAACCCTCAAGACTTATATAAAGAAAAAATAGATTATATTAATGAGTTATCTAACAAACTTTTAAAAAATATTGAAAGGATTGCTAATTATAAAACAGAAAAGTTTGAAAATATTAAACATAAACTCCAGATTTTATCTCCTTATAATGTTTTTAAAAGAGGTTTTTCTATTTGTTTTGACGAAAATAATAAAATTATTAAAGAATCAAAAGATATTGAAATGGGCAAACAAATAAAAGTACAATTAGCAGTTGGTAATTTGTATGCAGAGGTAAAAAAATATGACTAAAAGGCAATCTCTGAATTTTGAAAAGTCTTTAAGTAGACTTGAAGAGATAGTTTCTCAAATAGAGAATACTTCTTTAGATTTAGATAAAGCTTTAGAACTTTTTAAAGAGGGAGATGCTCTTGTAAAAGAATGTTCTTTAAAACTTAAAGAAGCTAAGAAAAAAATTGAAATTATAACTTCTTGTGGCGTAGAGGATTTTAAGGAGTAACTATTTTGAAAAATATAAATATAAAAACATATTTATCCCAAAAAGCAGAATGTGTAAATATCGCTTTAAAAAAGTTTTTGCCTAAAGATAATTCTATAATTTCCCAAGGGATGCGCTATAGTGTTTTAATTGGAGGTAAGCGACTTCGCCCTATTTTTGTTATTTTAGCTGCAGAGCTTTTTGGAGTTAAATCTAAAGATGTAATGCCAGCTGCTTGTGCTGTTGAATACTTACATACATATTCTTTAGTTCATGATGATTTACCAGCTATGGATAATGATGATTTACGTAGAGGCATGCCTACAAATCATAAAAAGTTTGGAGAAGCATCTGCTATTTTATGCGGGGATGCGCTCCTCACCGAAGCTTTTAATCTTATAACAAAATCTAAAAGCAAACCAGAGTATATAGTTGAAGCTATACAAATTCTTTCAACCTATAGCGGTTATAAAGGCATGATTGTTGGCCAAGGGGAAGATATTTTCCAAACAGGTAAATGGAGTGAGCAAAAGAAAACTTTTTTAGATAAAAAATTAAAATTTATACAAACTCAAAAAACAGCAGCGTTAATAGTGGCAAGTTTAAAAATTGGAGCAATTTTGGCTGGAGCAAACAAAAAAAGTATAGAAGCACTCAAAGAGTATGGTTTAAATGTAGGTATTGCTTTTCAAATAATGGACGATATTTTGGACGTGTACGCTGATAAAAAACTTTTAGGCAAGAAAGGTAGTGATATAGATAATGACAAACTTACAGCATTGTTGTTGTATGGCAAAGATCTAGCGCGAAAGAAAGCTAACTTGCATCTTCAAAAAGCAAAAAAAGTGATTTGTGTTTTTGGACAAAAAGCAATAACACTTGATTTGCTTGCTGATTATATTGTAAGTAGGGCATATTAATTTATAGGGTTTTTAGACTTCCTAGTATAGGCATAAATTGGAGAAATGGTGAAAATATTAGATACGATAAACAGTCCACAAGATTTAAAAAAGATAAAAAAGGGAGATCTTCCTTTTTTAGCACAAGAAATTAGAACAGAAATAATAAACACTATTTCAAAAAATGGTGGCCATTTAGCTTCAAGTTTAGGTGTTGTAGATTTAACAATAGCAATACACTATGTTTTTAATTCTCCAGAAGATAAAATAATTTGGGATGTTGGTCATCAAGCATATGCGCATAAAATTATCACAGGAAGAAGAGAGAAATTTGAAACTATAAGGATGCATAATGGTTTAAGTGGGTTTCCAAAAATAGAAGAGTCTTGCTATGACTCTTTTGGTGTCGGACACGCTTCAACTTCAATTTCGGCAGCTTTAGGTTTTACAGTGTCAAGAGATTTGAAAAATGAAGAACACAAAGTAGTTGCAATTATTGGCGACGGTTCTATGACAGGAGGTCTTGCTTTTGAAGGGCTGCAAAATGCAGGACATTTAAAAAAAGATATGCTGGTAATATTAAATGATAATGAAATGTTTATTTCTCAAAAAGTTGGTGCTGTTGCAGGTTATTTTGCCAAACTTTTAACTGCTGGAATGACAAGAAAGTTTGAAGAAAAGGTTATTAAAACAGTTAGTAGATTTCACGGATTTGGAGCATCTTTTAGAAAGTTATTAAAAAGAGCAAAAGTAATGCTGTTTCCTGGCATGCTTTTTGAAGAAATGGGTTTTACATACTTCGGGCCTGTACAAGGGCACAACATAGATAGTTTGACAGTTATTTTAGAAAATATAAAAGGTATGAAAGGTCCAATCCTTTTGCATGTTGTTACTAAAAAGGGAAAAGGTTATTTTCCAGCAGAAAACGATCCCATTAAATTCCACGGAGTTGGAAATTTTAATGTGCAAACTGGTACATCTGAAAAGAAGCAAGTTGTTACATACACAAAAGTTTTTTCAGACACTTTAGTTAAACTAGCACAAACTGATGAAAAAATTACAGCAATAACAGCAGCTATGCCTGAAGGGACTGGCTTAGACAAATTTGCAAAGAAGTTTCCTGAGAGATATTTTGATGTTGGCATTGCAGAAGGACATGCTGTTACATTTGCAGCGGCTCAGGCAGCAGCAGGATTAAAACCAATATGTGCAATATATTCTACTTTTATGCAAAGAGCAATAGATAATATAATACACGATGTCGCCTTACAAAAATTGCCTGTGATTTTTGCTTTAGATAGGGCAGGTCTTGTCGGAGAAGATGGAGGTACTCATCATGGAGCTTTTGACTTGTCGTACCTAAATTTTATTCCAAATCTAGTGATAATGTCACCTGCAGATGAAAATGAATTGCAGCACATGCTAAAAACAGCTTTAAGTTCTCGTAAGCCGTGTGCAATAAGATATCCAAGAGGAGAAGGTCTTGGCGTAAAACTAGATAAATCTCCACATATACTTCAAATAGGCAAAGGTGTTATTTTAAAAGAAGGAGAAGATATTTGTTTTCTTGCGATAGGAAACCATGTAACTACTTGTATGCAAGCAGCAGAGCTTTTAGCAGCCAAAAATATAAAAGCTTCTGTTGTTAATATGAGATTTTTAAAGCCATTAGATGTAAAACTTATAAAAGAGATTTTTTCAAAAATTAAGAAGTTTATTACTGTAGAAGAAAACTCACTAATAGGTGGTTTTGGTGAAGTTGTTAAGGCTATTCTGTGTGGTACTGGAGCAATTGTAGAGTCTTTAGGCCTTCCTGACAAATTTATAGAGCATGGCAATTTAAAAATTTTAAGAGAAAAATGTGGACTTACTGCAGAAAATATAGTCCAAAAAGCTCTAGAGATCTTCTAGAGAGTCTCCTAGATATGGAAAAGAAAAAAAGCACAAAACGTTTAGATGTTACAATTTTTGAAAAAGGGTTAGCGCAAACTCGTACTAAAGCTCAAAGTTTTATAATGGCAGGGAATGTTTTTGTCGATGGAGAAGTCAAATATAAATCTGGAATTTTAATCGATGAAAATGCTTTAATAGAAATTAAAAACATAAATCCGTATGTTTCTAGAGGTGGTTTGAAATTAGAATCTGCTTTAAATGCCTTAAGTGTTTCTGTGAAAGGATATATTTGTTTAGATATAGGTGCATCAACTGGTGGTTTTACAGATTGCATGCTTCAAAAAGGAGCAATAAAGGTTTATGCAGTAGATGTTGGATTTGGGCAACTGCATTATACATTAAGAAACGATAGTCGTGTTATAAATATAGAAAATGTTAATTTTAGATATTTTGACACTTCAATTTTAAAAGATAAAATAGATTTTACGACAATAGACGTTTCTTTTATATCTCTAGATAAAATTTTACCTATAACATACAATGTCGTTAAAGAAGACGGTTTTGTTTTGGCTATGATAAAACCTCAATTTGAGCTAGATTGCAAAGAAATAAAAAAGGGCGTTGTAAGAGATGAAAGTTTAAGACAAAAAGCAATAGGTAAGATAAAAAAAGTAGCTTTAGATTTAGGTTTTAAAATTATTTCTGAAGTAGATTCAGGCCTTAAAGGTCCTAAGGGTAACTTAGAACATTTTGTTTTATTACAAAAAGAACAGATATTATTTGGAGTAAAAAATGGCAGAATTAAATAATATTTTAATTAAATTAAAAAAACAGAAATCTTTGCTGAAAAAATCATATAAAGTAAAAAATCTAGGTGTTTTTGGTTCATATTCAACAGGAAAGCAAACTGAAAAAAGTGATTTAGATATTCTTGTTGAATTTTCAAAACCTATAGGTTTGTTATCTTATCTAACTCTTGAAGAAAAATTGAGTAAATATACAGGGAAAAAGTAGATTTGGTAATGAAATCAGCATTAAAGCCGAAGATAGGTGAAAGGATTTTAAATGAGGTTATATATGTCAAATAAGAGGGAATAGATAGATTATATACAAGACATTATTTCTTCATGTAAAGATATTAAGGTTTTTATAAAGTCTTTTTCAAAAGAAGATTTTGAGAATGATAAAAGAACAGTGTATGCCACAATAAGGGCTATTGAAATCATTGGAGAGGCTTCAAAGAAAATACCTTTAAGTTTTCGTGCCGATTATCCAAAATCCCATGGGAACAAATAGCTGGGATGAGAGATAAGTTGATTTACGATTATTTGGGTGTTGATATTGATGTTTTATGGGAGACAGCTAAATCTGATATACCACATATTAAAATTGAATTCGAAAACATAATTAAAGATATAAAAAAATACAGTGTTGATTGAGGAGAAAATGGCAGAGTATAATCATTTAGAAATAGAAAAAAAATGGCAAAAAATATGGACAGAAAACAAAGTTTTTGAAAGTAAAGAAAGTTCAAGTAAAGAAAAATATTACTGTTTAGAAATGCTTCCTTATCCGTCTGGGAATTTACATATGGGACATGTTAGAAACTATAGTATTGGTGATGTTTGTGCGCGTTTTCATAGGATGAAGGGAGAAAATGTTTTATATCCCATAGGATGGGACGCTTTTGGATTACCTGCAGAAAATGCTGCTATAAAAAACAACGTTCATCCTGTAAAGTGGACTAAACAAAATATTTCACGCATGAAAGAACAATTAAAATCTTTAGGGATTTCTTATGATTGGAGCAGAGAAATTGCAACATGCGATCCGGAATACTATAAGTGGACTCAATGGCTTTTTATAAAAATGTGGGAGAAAGGCTTAGTTTTTAGAAAAAGTGCTAATGTTAACTGGTGTCCATCTTGTCAAACTGTGCTTGCCAATGAACAAGTCTCAAACGGTGTGTGCTGGAGATGTGAGAGTCATACAGAACATAGAGAACTGGAACAATGGTTTATAAAGATTACAGCTTATGCTGATGAACTTTTAGAAGGGCATAAACAACTTACTGGCTGGCCTGAACAAGTGTTGTCTATGCAGAAAAATTGGATAGGTAAGTCTTGTGGAGCAGAGATATGTTTTACAATTTCAGGTACAGACAAAAAACTAAAAATATTTACAACAAGACCAGATACTATTTTTGGTGTAACTTTTACAGTTGTTGCTCCAGAACATGAAATTATTAGCAAGATGAAACCGAAAATTCTAAATTATGATAAAGTGGCAGAATATATTCTTGCTAGTAGCAGAAAGTCAAATATAGAAAGATCTGCAAGTAAAGAAAAAACAGGGATAAGGTTAGAAGGGATTAATGCTATAAACCCAGCTACAGGAAAAGAGATTCCTATTTTTACAGCAGACTATGTTTTAACTGGGTATGGAACTGGGGCGATTATGGCTGTTCCTGCTCATGATCAGAGAGATTGGGAATTTGCAAAAAAATACAATATTCCTATTGTAGAAGTTATAAAAAGTAACAACTCTAACATAACAGAACATGCTTATGAAAATGAAGGGGAACTTATAAATTCAGGACAATTTAATGGTATAAAATCTACAGAAGCTTTTGATACAGTTATACAATGGGTTCAAAAACAAGGCTTTGGAAAAAGAACTATAAATTTTAAACTCAAAGATTGGCTTATATCTAGGCAAAGGTATTGGGGTACGCCAATACCTTTTATTCATTGTGATAAATGTGGTATTGTAGCTGTTCCAGAAAAAAATTTACCTGTATCCTTGCCAGAAGATGTTAAATTTACAGGACAAGGAGAGTCTCCATTAAAAACAAGCAAAACTTTTGTAAATGTTAAATGTCCAAAATGTGGTATGGATGCAAAAAGAGAAACAGATACGATGGATACTTTTGTTGATTCTTCATGGTATTATGCAAGATACTGTGATGCACATAATATTGATTTTGCTTTTGACAGTTCGAAATTAAACTATTGGATGCCTGTAAACCAGTATATTGGTGGGATAGAACATGCATGCATGCATTTAATATATGCAAGGTTTTGGTATAAATTTATGAGAGATTTAGGTATTGCAAAGCATGATGAACCATTTACAAATCTTTTAACTCAAGGGATGGTGACGTTAGGTGGAAGTGCAATGTCTAAGTCGAAAGGTAATATTGTAAGTCCTGACGAAATAATCCCTAAATATGGTGCGGATACTTTGAGGCTTTTTATTCTTTTTGCTGCGCCTGTAGAAAAACAGATTGATTGGTCATCAGATGGTATTGAAGGATGTTGGAGATTTATAAATAGAATTTGGCGTCTTTTTGATGTTGTAAGTACCAAATCTGTAGAAGTTGCCTGTCAAAAAAATAAAGATGAACTATTAAAATTAATGCATAAGACTATTAAGAAAGTTACTTGCGATGTTGAAAAACTACAACTAAACACAGCGATTTCTTCTGTTATGGAGTTAGTAAGTGGTTTATATGCTTATAAATATCATTCAAATGACGAAGGTGTGTCTTTAGAAGTATATAAAACAGTGATTCTTTTAATGGTGCCTTTTACTCCGCATCTTTGCGAAGAAATATGGGAAAAATTAGGTTATAAAGAATGTGTGTCAACATATACATGGCCTGTTTTTGATGAAAATATGATAAAAGAATCTTTCATAGAACTTCCAGTCCAGATTAACGGGAAATTAAAGGGAAAGGTACTTGTGCCTGCAGACATACAAGAAACAGAAGTTAAAAATATTGTAACTGCGAATAATAAAATTATGGTACATTTAAAAGGTAAACAGATAACAAAATTTATATATATAAAAAATAAAATAGTTACAATAGTAATTAAAGATTTACACATTTAATACATAGTTAAATAATTTGGAGGTAATGTGAAAAAAATTATAGTAAATATTTATATAGTACTTGTGTTTTGTATATTTTTTACATCTTGTACGTCTATATATACTCCAGCAGATCAGATAATTCCAGAACATATTAAAAACATATACATTCAGCCTGTTATTAATGCTACAAACCAGTTTGGCATAGAGTCAAGTTTTACAAACTATATAATAGATGAATTTATGATGGATGGTCGTTTATCTATAGTAAATTCTCCCAACGAAACTGATGCTATTGTTACAGTCACAGTAAAAAGATATATGTTAGAACCATTGCCAATATATGATGTTAACGGTGTAATAGAACAATATAAACTTTGGGTAATAGCTAGTGTGTCTTTACTCGATAAAGATAACAATATAAGTCTTTGGACAGAACCAAATTTGGAAGGTATACAAATCTATAGAGATACAACGAGAAGACAGTCTGGGGATTCTTTTGGTGATGGGATGACAGAAGAAGATGCAAGACAGCTTGTTTGGGCTAAAATGTCTAGAAATATTGTAAGGCGTGTTATAAAAGGTTTTGGTTCAGTTACAAGTATTTCATCAAAAAAGGTTCCGTCTTAATGCCTATTTTAAGAATAGCAGATTTTAACAAGCTAATATCTTCAAAAAAAATATTTCCAGTTTATTTATTTACTGGAGAAGAGACATATTTTTTAGATACTTGTCTTAAAGCAATAGAAAAAGTTGTTAATGTAGATAATTTAAATAGAGAAATTTTTTATGCTCAAGAAGTTTCTGCACAAGATATTTTAAATGCGCTTCAGACATTGCCTTTTTTAAGTGAAAAAAGATTGATTATTGTTAAAGGGGTAGATAAAATAAAAGTTTCTGATGTTACTCCTCTTTCAAGTTATTTGCTAAATATTGTAGAAACTTCGGTATTGGTTTTGCTTTACAATGGCAATTATAAAAAGGAAACTATTACTAAAAGAAAAGAGTTAATTAGTAATTGCATATTTTCAAAAAATTGTGTGTCGGTGGAGTGTAGAAAACTGTACGAAAATGAAGTAAAAGGGTTTATAAAAAATGAATTTGGTTTTAGAAAAAAAAGTATATCTTATGACACTATTTTGAAAATGCTCAATAACAATGGGACAGATCTGCTAAGTATTGTAAACGAAATAGAAAAAGTATGTCTTTTTGTTGGAGAAAAAAGAAAAGAAATTAATCAGGAAGACTTGGACTTAATTAGTGGCTACACAAAAGAATTAAATATATATTCTTTATCCTCTTGTATAGAATCAAAAGATTTAAAAAAAGCTTTGTTTATATTAAATAAACTTTTAATTCAAGGAGAAGAACCTGTTATGATTTTATCTGCTATTTCTTCTTCTATAAGGAAAATGCTTAATGCAAAAAGTATGCTAGAAGAGCATTCAATGCCAGTTGATCAAGTGGCTTCAAATCTTAAAATTCATAGTTTTTACAGCAGTGCTTTTTTTTCTAATTTAAAAAAGCATAGCATTAAAAAATTAAAAGAAGTTTTGAAAAAAAATTTAGAAGCAGACATAGCAATTAAAACAGGATTAGTAGATACCTCTTTTGCTTTAGAAAAGACTGTTATCTCTGCTTGTGCGTAATAAATATAATGGAGGTTGACATGAAATATATTTATGTAGTAATAAGTTTATTTTGCTTTGCACAATGTTTTGCAGGCCAAAATATTGACGTTGTTGTTGAAGTTACTACTGACGTTGCTGGCAATGGTAATGCGTCTAATAATGGTATTCGTCCATTTGATCGAGCCCCAATAGGCAATACCATAACTATAAGCAGTTCTGTAACAAGAAGTGTGTATGGTAGTTATGCTACAGGAGCAAATGTTGAAGTTAGCAGTAATATTGTGAATATGACTCAACTTGCTAATATTGGAGCAGAGGTTTATGGAGGTAGAGCTTCTACTGGAACTGTGTCAAGCAATGTAGTTAATGTTAATTTTGCAGTACCAGTGCCCATTTATGGAGCATATATTGATAATAATGGTTCATGTGTAAATAATATTGTTAATCTTAATGTCCCTAATGGAAATATTTATGGGGCTTATGGTTGCCAAATTTGTAAAGAAGCTGAGGGAAATGTTGCGTATAATATTGTTAACATAAACATAGGTAATGGTGATTCTGGTACCATTTATGGAGCTTATATTTCTACAGCTAGTGCACAAACTGTGATAGCTTATAACAAAGTTATAATTCAAATTAGTAGTGGTAATATGTGGGAAGGCTTAGGAGCGCAAATTGAGAATGGGGAATGTAAATTTGAAGGTAATGAAGTAATTGTTGATGTAAATGGAACTATATCAGGTGATATTTGTGGCGTACAGGCTGCTAACAGTGGTGCTAATGCATATAATAATAGTGTAATAATAAACAATGGTATTCTCGCAGACGCAGTTAATGTTTACGGGGCAAGTATAGATTATAACGGAGATGTAGTAGGCAATAGCATAATAATAAATAATGGGACCTTCAGACATATGATTATTGGAGGTATTACAGGCAGAGCTTTGTACAGAGCTGGTACTGGAAATGCTATTAACAATACGGTTACAATCAATAATGGAGTTGTTATTCATGGCATGGGAGGTGGATTTAGCATTATAGGTGGAAGTTCTGGTGGTGGTAATTCTACAGGAAATAAAATTATAATCAATGGTGGAACTATTGCTGCTGACAGAATATTTGCAGCTGAATCAGATGTAGGAAATGCAGTAAATAATACAGTTACAATTCAAGGAAATGCGGATGTTGATGCAGATCTTCTTTGCGGTGGCTTTGTTTGGAGCAATCCTAATGCAGACATGTTTACTGGCAATACATTAAATTTAGATATAACAGGTGTTATGGCCAATGGATTAGACCACTTTGAAACTTATAATTTTTATTTACAAGAAAATAGCAGTAACACTCCTCTGATTACCGTTAGAAAAGGCGGTAGCGTAATACCAGAGGGGGGGGGGGTGCCCAAACTACTGGCGGAGCAGTTAATCTTGAAAATACTAATATAAACGTATACATATCTTCTAATTCAAAAGTAAACAAGGGCGACAGTTATATACTTATCAGGAGTACCAATGGAATATCTGGCACTCCAAAAAATGTTGATAGTTTTATGCAAAAAGGGTTGGCTGTATATTATAATTACGATGTAAATATAACAGATACTGAGCTTATCGCCCAAATAAATCAAGACGGTAGAGTTAATCCTGTGTTCCCAAGAGGGTATAGTGCAAGCATTGCATTTTTAAATTTAGGTGCAGATCTTGTAGTTGGCACAGGAATGCAAGAAATTGTAAAATTAAATAGTTTTGATAGACATGCTGTAAATTCTTTTGGTGTATTTTCTGGACAGAAATATAATTATGGCAGAGGGAATAATTCAAATGTAAATATAGAGGGCACTTCATTGCTTGCGGGCCTTACAACAAAATGGTTTGATATAAAAAGTAATCTTTTCATAAATGGACTATTTTTTGAATATGGCAATAGCAATTTTGACTTTAAAGAAGAATTTATTGGTGGTCATAAGCCTTTAGTTAAGTCTCAAGGAAGTGGTTCTTATGCTGGAGGCGGTCTACTTGGACGGCTGAATCTTCTTGATAATGCTTATTGCGAAACTTCCATAAGAGCTGGACAAACAAGGCTAGATTGCAATAGGAGTGATTTAAAAGATCCTGTCACGGGAATGGAAGCTAAATATAATTATGAGTCGTTGTATTTCGGTTTGCATTTGGGTGGTGGATACATACACAGATTTAGCAATAATTTAAGAGCGGACTTTTATGGCAAATATATATATACTCATCAAAATGCAAAAGAAGTGGTGTTGCCAACAGAAGAAAAATTAAAGTTTGATGGAATAAATTCTCAAAGGATTAAATTAGGTACAAGGTTTGACTATTTACTAAATAAAAAGATTATTTCTGATATTTATGCAGGTATTGCATTAGACCATGAGCTTGATGGAGAAGTTAAAGTAACTAGTGATACTATAAGTGGTATTAATTCAAACTTAAAAGGAAGCAGTGTGGCAGGAGAATTTGGATTAACGAAAAATATTGGCCGATTTAATTTAGATTTAGGTTTACAAGGATATGCTGGCAATAAAGAAGGTCTCAGAGGTGCTTTGAAAGTAGTTTATACATTTTAATAATTTTTATAAAATAGTTTGGAGGTTTTAAAATGGCAACAGATATTGATGAGTTAAACAACAAAATTTCGCAAGAAAGCATGCTTGTTTCAAAGATTTTAAATGAAATTTCGCAAGTTATAGTAGGACAAAAATATATTTTAGAGAAGATGCTAATAGGCTTGTTTTCAGGAGGGCATATCTTGCTTGAAGGTCTCCCGGGTCTAGCGAAAACTCTTGCAGTAAGAAGTCTTGCTCAAACAGTGCATGCAGATTATAAGAGAATACAGTTTACTCCTGATTTATTGCCATCAGATATAGTTGGAACTTTAATGTTTAACCCTCAAAATGCAAGTTTTTCTGTAAAAAAAGGACCTGTGTTTACGAATATAGTGCTTGCTGACGAAATAAACCGTGCTCCTGCAAAAGTTCAAAGTGCTTTGCTAGAAGCTATGCAAGAAAAGCAAGTTACAATTGGAGAAAATACTTACCAACTTCCAAAACCATTTTTAGTTATGGCAACACAAAACCCTATAGAGCAAGAAGGCACTTATCCTTTGCCAGAAGCTCAGGTAGACAGGTTTATGCTTAAATTAAAAATTTCCTATCCTACAAAAGAAGAAGAAAAGATTATTTTAGAAAGAATGACGCATTCAGTTCCGCAAATAAATGCAGTTTTAACTTTAGAAGATGTAGAAAGAATAAAGAATTTAATAGAGCAGATTTATGTTGATGAAAAGGTAAAAAATTATATAGTTGATATTGTTTTTTCATCTAGACAGCCTGAGGAGTACGAGCTTAAAGATTTCAAAAATTATATATCTTTTGGGGCTTCGCCCAGAGCAACTATTAATTTAACACTTGCTGCGAAAGTGTATGCGTTTTTACAAGGTAGGGGTTATGTAATTCCAGAAGATATAAAAGAAATAGGTTATGATGTTTTAAGACACAGAATTCTTACAACATATGAAGCAGAAGCAGATTCTATTACGTCAGATGATATAGTTACAAAAATCTTTTCAACTGTAGTGGTTCCTTAAAAAATATTGAATAACAGGGTACTGCCATGATGTTAGATAATATAGTAGAAAAACAAATACGGCAACTTGAAATAAAGTCAAATAAACTTGTAGATGAAATTTTTGCAGGCCAATATCAAAGTATTTTTAAAGGGCAGGGAATAGAGTTTGCTGAAGTTAGAGAATATCAAATAGGTGATGATTTTAGAGCTATTGACCGCAACGTTACAGCTCGTCATGGAAAACCCTATATAAAGCTTTTTGCTGAAGAAAGAGAACTTACAATAATTTTTCTTATAGATATTTCTGCATCGCAAAATTTTGGTGGTTTTGGAAAACTTAAATCTGAGATTGCTGCCGAAGTTGCAGCTTTGCTTGCATTTTCTGCTTTAAAAAACAATGATAGAGTTGGGATGCTATCTTTTACAGATAAAGTAGAAAAAATTATCACTCCCAGAAAAGGTAAAAACAATATTTTAAGAATTATAAACGAAATATTAAATTCTAAACCTGACGGAACAAAAACGTCCATATCAAAAGTTTTAAAAGCGCTTAATGGAATATGGCGTAAAAAAGCAATAGTATTTTTGATTTCAGATTTTCAAGATAAAAATTATAATAGAGATTTAATAATAACTTCTAAAAGACATGATTTAATATGTGTAAAAATAGAAGATCCAAAAGAAGTTTCTCTTCCTCAAATAGGTCTTATAGAAATGGAAGATCCCGAAACTAAAGATGTTATAATGGTAGATAGCAATGAAGCATCAGAACGTTTCCATCAAAAAAATAAAGATTTTAATGAGGTAACAAATAAAATATTTAAGGAAGCTAATGCAGATGTAATAAATTTAAATACAAATCAATCTTATGTGAAACCGTTAATAAAATTTTTTAAAGAAAGACATTTACGTAAATCTATCGCTTAATATTAAAGGTAAAAATGAAAAGACTTTCAAAAATTATTGTGTTAAAGAGATTTTTAACTTTATTACTTTTTATTTTTTGTGGGAATATATATGCACAAGAGAATATAAGTGGATATTTAAATAAAAACGAAATTTTTATTGGAGATACCGTAGATTTTACAGTGGTTGCACAATTAGAACAAGATGCTCAGTTAAGTGTAAATCAAAATTTTATTTTTGACGGTTTTGATATTCTAAGTTCAAATATTGAACATATCACGAGTGAAAAAAATATTTATAAGCTGCATTTTAAACTATTAGCTTGTAAGTTGGGGGATATTTTTATAGATTCAATTCCTGTATTTTTTATAAGTTCTGATGGAACTAATAACTTATTTTTTACTCCAAAAACAGAAATTGTAGTTAAAGGTGTTTTAGAGCAAAACGGAAATTACGATATAAAAGACATTAAGGCGCTAAAAAAAATCAAAGTGAAAACAGTGTACGTGTTGCTAATTTTTACGGTGATAATTCTTGTTATTTTATGTGTTTATGCGCTTGTTTATAGTTACATAAACCGCCCTAAGCTCGTAGTAATAGACCCCCAAACAGATGCATTAAATAAATTAAGTTTGTTGTATGAAAATAGAAATGATATTAAAGTGAAAGATTTTTATTATAAAATGTCAGAAATTTTAAGAATTTACGTATCTGAAAAATATAATTTTTATGCTTTAGAAATGACAACTTCAGAATTTTTAAAAAAAATGAAACCATTATTGCCTAACAGTATAGCTCCGTTGGAGTTTAAAAAATATTTGTCAGTATTTAATTTAGCAAAGTATTCTTCTTTTACTCCAAACGAAGCGGAAATAAAAAGAAATTACGATTTTACAAAAAATCTTTTGGAGCTTTTATGAGGTTTGCAAGTCCAATATTTTTTATAATATTTTTGCCCATTTTAATTTTTGCTTATTTTTACATAAATGTTTTTAAAACGAAATTATTTAAAACACATGTGGACTTTTCACGAGTAAAATTTTTACAGGAGCTTGTAAGTTTTAATTTAAAAGAGCATCTTTACAAGTTGTTACAGCTTTTAAAATATGTAGCTTTAATTTTTGCTGTTATAGCTTTAGCTAGACCACAAGAAGGGAAAGTATTTGAAGAAACTAACGATCAAGGCATAGACATTATTATGGCACTGGATACTTCTTCTAGTATGAGTTCTTTAGATTTTAAACCTCTTAATAGAATGGAAGCAGCTAAAAAAGTTACATGTGATTTTATAAAAGAACGTAAGTACGATAGAGTTGGACTTGTAATTTTTTCAGGACTTGCTTTTACACAATGCCCTTTAACTACCGATAAAACGTCGTTGATAGAATTTGTAAAAGACATAAATATAGGTGATACGGGTTTAGATGGTACAGCAGTTGGATCAGCTATAATGACATCTGTTAACAGATTAAAGGATTCTAAAGTTAAAAGCAAAATTATAATTGTTGTTACAGATGGCAATAATAATATGGGGGAGATTGATCCTATAACAGCTTCAAAAATAGCTCAAAGTTATAATATTAAAATTTATACTATTGGAGTTGGCAGCTTAGAAGGCGCTATTTACCAAATAAAAGATCCTTTTTTTGGAGTAAGGGAAGTTAGGTCAACACAAGATGCGATAAATGAAGATGCCTTAAAAGAAATTGCAGTAACAACAGGAGGTAAATATTTTAGAGCTCAAGATACAAAATCTTTTGAAGATATCATGCAACATATAAACAAACTTGAAAAGTCTGAAATAAAAGTTATTCAACACACATTATATAACGAGCTGTATAAATATTTTTTAATAATATCTTTGTGTCTGTTGATAATGACAGTTATTTTAGAAAATACTTATTTACGAAAACTGCCATAAATACTGTATGTAGATCAATACAGACATGTTCTATAAATTGTTGTGAGTTGCATTAAAGAGTTTTTAGAGAGGCCCTAAGGAAGTAAATATAAAATTTATCAAATGTAAGTAATTTGGAGGCAGGACATGTTAAATAATGAATTTACAACTACGGTTGCTACCATAAATAACTCCCCCCCCCCCCCCAAGAAGTCAATTGTGCTCAAGGAGCTGTTATATATTTCTGTGAGAGCCATAATAAAAGTGTTTATGAGAGATACTATATTCGTAGCACAACCGATTTTTTGCATAACTATATGGTTGAATCTATAGAAAGTACTTTATTGCAAAATATTATTGAACAACTCCCTTGTCATATTTATTGGATGAATCGCAATAATGTGTATCTTGGATGTAATGAAGCTCAGGCAAAAGATCTTGGTTTGCAATCAAAGGATAAATTTATTGGAAGAACAAATTTTGATTTTCATGACACTATCACTGCAAAAAAGTTAGATAGTATAAATGAATTTGTTATGTCTACCGGGAAGTCATACGAAGTAGAAGAGAATGGTTATGTTTTAGGAGAATGGAAGAATTGCTTGACAAAGAAAATTGCTCTTTTTGATTCATTAGGAAAAGTTGTTGGACTTTTAGGGGTTTCTTTTGACATAACTGCAAAAAAGAGATTAGAAGAGTTAAAGATAGAGGAGCTAAAAAATAAGATAAAAGCAAAAGAAGAATTATATAAAATAGCCAGAGAGGTGTCGCACGATATAGCATCACCAGTATCAGCATTAAAAGCTATAGAATACATTTATAAAGATAAGCTAGAAGCTCCTGATTTAAAGATGTTGAGTTCAGCAATAAAAAGCATAGAAGATATGGCAGGAAAAATGCTTACAAAGTATAGGGCGGTAAACGAAAGTATAGAAACAGGTAAAAAAGAGGTGGTTGATGATAAAGTAGAGGGAGAATATATTTCGTTGGATGTTATATTGCCAGATATAGTAGAAAACATGAAGTATAGCAATAATGAAGCAAATATAGAGATAAATAGAGAATACAAAGGTGATAGACCTGTATTTATAAAAGGAGAGTGTGGTAAATTTTTGAGAATGATGACAAATTTAATAAAAAACGCAATAGAAGCTGTAGAACAAGGGGAGAAGGCAAAAATAGAAGTGAGTTATGCAGTAAAAGATGAAGAGGTAGAAATAAAAGTAAAAGATAACGGGAAAGGAATGTCTCAGGATATGTTAGAAAAGATAATGAGAGGAGAAAAAGTGAGTACAACTAAAAGTTATGGGTACGGAATAGGGATGCAGCAGATAACAGGAACAATAAAATCAATGGAAGGACAGTTATTAGTGAGAAGTAAAGAAAATAAAGGTACAGAATTTATACTTAATTTTAAAAAAGTAGAAAGACCAAATCATTGTTAATAAGCAGTTTATCTTTTAAATAGTGCAGGATTATAAAAATGTTTGCAGATAAAAGTTATTTATTATTATTAATATTAATGCCGTTGCTTATACTATTTTTTTATATTGCTATTAAGAAGAGAAAAGATGCGCTTAATATGCTTATAGCAAATATTAATTTACTTTCTCTTTCAGAAGTTAACTTAAATGCGTACAAAATTAAAAGTATTTTATTTTTAATAGGAATTTTTTTCATAATTCTTGCTCTTGCTAGACCACAGTACGGCAACCAAAATATTAAAGTTGTAAAAGAATCAACTGAAATAGTGTTAGCGCTGGATGTCTCAAAAAGCATGTTAGCTCAGGATTTTAATCCTAACAGGTTAGAAAAGGCGAAGTCTATTGTTTTAGATATTGTTACAGAAAATCCTGGCGAAAAAATTGGTGTTATAGTTTTTTCTGGGGATGCCATGTGGCAGTGTCCAATGACCTATGACTTACAAGCTTTAAAAATATTTTTAGAAGATGTAAATGTGGGCGTTTTGCCAAGCGGAGGCACACAAGTAGGAAATGCTATTATTCTTGCCTGTAAAGCATTAAATACTAAATTGTCTAAGAGCAAGGTAATGTTTTTGATTTCTGATGGAGAGGATCACGATTCTAAAATAAATGAAGCTATCAGTATTGCTAAAAAAGTTAAATTAAAAATTATTTGTGTAGCGATAGGTTCTAAGGAAGGTTCTCCTATACCAGTTATGGATAATGCTGGGAAGCTTAAAGATTATGTTAGAGATAGCTCTGGGCAGGTAGTTGTAAGTAAAGTAAACTCTGAATTATTACAAAAAATAGCTCAAGAAACGGGAGGTAAGTTTTTTGATGCTTCACAAAAAAACATTTCTTATGATTTAGTAAAAACAATAAAAACTTTAGTAAAAAGTAATAGTGAAGTTGACGAAATAAATAATAAGATAGACAGGTTCCAAATATTTGTTTTGGCTGGTTTAATTTTTTTAATAGGCGCTCTTATATATCCTGTGAGGCGTAAAAGATGAAAAAAACGCTTATTTTGTTCAGCATTCTAATTTTTTTGATTGGATTTTTAGTGTTTCTTTTAATGCTTTCTTATAAAAATGTAAAAGATAACAATAAAGCTTTAAAGTATTTTAGTAAGGGCAGCTTTAAAGCAGCATCAGAAATTTTAAATAAAAAAGTAAAAGAGATACCTAATAATAATGATATTTTAATAAACTCTTCAGGCACAGATTATAAACTTAATAATTTTGATAGCGCTAAATCAAAATACAGTAAAGTTTTGAGTTCTACTATGTCTACTAAAACAGACAAGTTTGTTGCTTATTATGATTTGGGCAATGTTGAGTTTAAACAGGGGAACTTTAGTGATGCTGTAAAATTGTACAAGGAAGCTTTAAAAATAAATCCAGGGGATAATGATTCAAAATATAATTTGGAAATGGCTTTAAAAAAATTGAACGAAAAAAGTAACTCGCAAAATCCAGGAAAAGATAAAAAACAGGATCAAAACAAAGATCAACAGAATAAAAATGAGCAAGACTTAAAAAAACAGATGGAACAAAACGATAAAAAACAAGAAGACAACAAAAAACAGCAACAAGACCAAAAAAACCAAAAATCAAAAAAGCAAGAGGATTTGAAAAAAGAGAAAGAAGACCTCGATAAAAAAAGAAAGGAAATAAGTGATAAAATAAAAGATTTACAAGACAAAAAATCGCAGAAAAAAGAAAAGCAAGAAAATAAAAATGAACAGGGAAAAGAAAATAAAGAAAACAGCACAAAAGATAAAAAGGATATGCCAGCTTCAGTGCTTTTAAATTATTATAATGAATCAGATAAGAATAGCAATAGGCCTAAAAAGACTTTTAAAGGGTATCAATCTATTCAAACGCAAAAGGATTGGTAAAATGTTTAAAAAGATATACTTCCTTGTATTTTTTTCATTTTTGTCAATTATAGTTTATGCAGATTCAATTTCTTATAAAGCTACTGTAAATAGAAAAGAAGTGCCATTAAATGAGTCTTTTGTGTATTCAATTACATTAAGTGGAGACGGAGTCAATCTTCCTGAGCATCAAATATCAAATTTAACGGATTTTACAAAGTTTGGCACAGCTACTTCTCAAAGTATGTCTGTAATAAATGGCAAGACTAATGTGAGTATCACTTATAAATATACTTTGGGGCCAAAAAGAATAGGTAAATTTACTATACCTCCTGCAAAAATAACTTATAATAGCAAAACATATCTTACTGAGGCTTTAGATATTGAAGTTATTCCATCCAAAAGCGCACAAAGTTTACCTTATTCAAATTCAAACGATGTTAGTCGGCAAAGAGGGAATCAAAATCAGTCAAATCCTCAAGGCAAAGCTTTTGTAAAAGCTTCTGTTAATAAAAGAAGAGTTTATGAAAACGAAAAATTAATTTATAAGTTTAGTTTTTATACAAATGTAGATTTAATATCTAATCCAGAATATTTTTCACCTAATTTTGCTGGTTTTTGGAATGATGGCTCTAAGCCTAAAACCCATTTTGAAATTGTAGAGGGTATAAATTATCGGGTTGATGAAATAGAAACTGTGCTTTATCCTATAGAATTAGGTTTAAAAACCATACAACCAGCAAAAATAAAGATAGCTATAATGGATTTTTCTACGCCAGACGATATGGACGATTTTTTTAGTCTATTTTCAAGTATGGGTAGAGGACAAACTAAAATACTAGAAACAAAACCAATTAATATAGAGGTAGCCCCTTTACCAAAAACCGGGAAACCTGTTGACTTTTCTGGCGCAATTGGGGATTTTAAAATATCTGCCAGTTTAGATAAAAAACAAGCTCAAACAAATGATCCTGTAACTTTAATAGTTACTGTTAAAGGTAATGGAAATATGAAGAGCGTTAGTAGTATAAATGTTGGTTCTTATGAAGGTTTTAAAAAATATGAAACAATAGTTTCAAACAATTCTGAAAATTTAAAAGAATTTAAAACAATATTTATTCCCTTAGTTGCAGGTGTTCAGGAAATTCCATCAGTCGGTATTTCATTTTTTAATCCTGTAAAGAAAAAATACGAAACCATAAAAACTCCTGCTCAAAAAATTGAAATAACAGGAGAAACTGTTATTTCCGGAGACATTGAAGATATTAAATCTACTGGAAATGCTGTGAGGCAAGACATAAATTATAATAAACAAATTAAAGATATAAAGTTTCATAAAGGATATTTGCTAAACAATTCAAAATTCTATTTACTATTTGTGCCTTTTGGTGTTTTATTGATTTGCAGTATTTGTTATAAAATATACAAATATAAAAATGTTGATAGCAAATCAAACTTTAAAAAAATTAATTTACGTGATGTTAGAAAATTGATTAAAGAAGCTGAAATAGAAATTTCAAAAGATAATTATAAAAAATCATTGGAATTGCTAAACAGTGCGTTCACTAAATTTTTAAATGTTCAAGTAGATATACAGTCTCAACTTTTATCTAAAAATGCAGTAGCAGAAGAACTTAAAAAAGCAGGATTAAACAGCGAAATAATTGATAAAATATTAAAAATTGTTGAAGAATTTAATTTTTATAAGTATTCTTCGATAAATTTAAGCAAAGAATATGTTTGTAAAGTGTTAAACGAGGTTAAATGTATTATAACTGATATAGAATTTTAAATTTCATAGGCAAGAGAAATGTTAGTTAATCCATAAAAGTGAAGATGAAATAGAGAAAGGATCTAAATCGAATCAGGCTGTAGTCACTTTTACATAAAAGGCACCCACGCAAGTCTTTTATTATATAGTGGAATAAAAAACTTACATATTTTCTAACGATAAACCTTGAAATTCAATTTTATAATTTTTTAACTGAGTGCTGATTTTAGTAAATTTTGCCATTACTAAGTCATAATTTATTTTTTTAGAATTTCTTTTGACTTCTGCAACAATGGCAGTTTTGTTTAAATCGTTGACAGCTACAACATCTATTTCGTTTTCGCCTTTGTTGTCCCAGTAAGAACCTAAATTAGTCCATTTCCCATCTTGGCTCAATTTATCCTTAAAGTAATTCTCCAGAACCTGTCCGCTGTACTGCTCGTAATTTTTCATTATTATTTCTTTTAATAATGTAAATTGTTCCTGTTCTATAAGGTATTGGTTGGGGTATAAAAATCTAAAATAAAAACTTAAATAATTGTCGTTTATTTGCCAATGCGTGTTTCGGCTTTCAGGTTTTGAAAAAATAGGTTTTTTACGCGAAAGTAAAGAAAATTTTTTTTCCAAATTTAACAAATATGCTCCCGTATTTTTTTCTATTATTGAGTCTATTTCACTTTGCGTGTTTTTGCCATTGGAAATCAACTGCAAAATAGAGAAATATGTTCCGTAATCTTTGCCAAGTTCGGAAATCAAAATATCTTTTCCTTCGCTTAAAAATAAAGAATCTGTTCGGACAACATGATCTATCATTTTGCTTTTTGAAACAGCTTTAGCATCCATAAGGACTGATATGTATTTAGGCACTCCGCCAGTAAGCATATAAAGGCACAGTAAATCGTCAGGAGTATATTTTCTGTTATTGTCCTTTAAGATTTGTTTTATAATTTCTATTTTAAACGGTTTTAAGATAATTTTTGAATTTTCAAAAATTTTAACAAGCATTGAATAAATTGAACCGCAGACTATTAAATTAAGTTTCGTTTCATCTTTATATCTGTCCCACAGATTTTGTATATCGCTAAATATTGAAGGATTCACTCTTTCAAATTCTTGAAATTCGTCTATTACAAGTGTGTATGGCGTATCTTTTGCAAATTTCATCAAGCTTTCAAATAATTTTCTAAAATTTTTAATTTCTCCGAAAATTTCCAACCCGAGAACATTTTTTACTTCTTGTTGAAACTGTTTACAAAGTACGGCTTCGTTTTGTCGAGCTACGAAAAGGTATAAAAATTTCTCTTTTTGTGTTTTTGCACTTTCTAAAAGCAAAGCCGTTTTTCCAAGCCTGCGACGTCCAATAAGCAATGCAAAAGAACTAGATTTTTTAGAGACTTTGTTTAATTCTTTTAAAATTTCAAACTCTTCTTTTCTGTCATAAAACTTCATAACACCTCTCAGAAAACGCCAAATAACTTAACAGCTATTAAATTAACTTGTATTATCTTAATTGTTTGATAGTCTTTTGTCAAGACAATAACATGAATCTATGTTAGACTTGTAAATAAAAAACGCAATAATTTAGTTTAATTTTAATATGTCCTACGTTTTAAGATCTCTCAAGCATACAAGCAATATCTTTGTTCTCACTAAACACTATACCTAAAAGTATTGGATTATTACTTAAATACTTCACATAGTACTTCTTTTCTCTTATCTGCCCTATCGCTTCTTCTAATTCTTTCTCTGCTTTGTTGTGTTTGCTGTATTTTATCTCTACTACTATTATCTTTTCCCCGTTTTTTAATACCACGTCTGCTCTACCTACGTTTGTATGTACTTCTACTTCCGTTTCAAATCCTGATAAACGCATTGCAATCACAAACAATGATTGTCTTTGCCCTTCTTGTTTTGTGTCTGCATCATATACTGCATTTGCATACAACTCAGTTAAGCTATCTTGTAACTCTTTAC
>NZ_JAITJM010000028.1:0-5930 GCF_031278955.1 Candidatus Endomicrobiellum cubanum
CAATAATTTCTAAAATAATGAGACCTTTTTGAGAACATTCTTGAGAAGAACTATCGTGTATACCAAGCCTTGTTTTTATTTCACATCCAGAACTAGTTAAGACTTCTTGAATTTTTACAGCACAAGCTTTTCTTTGTTCAACTGACAAAATTAAAATGTTGGCCATGTTAGAGTTCTCCTTCATTAAGGGTCTTTCTAAAACCCTTACATTTTTATCTTGTTGTATTGTCAAAAATCCACACTAATTTATACGCAAGTCGGCCAGAGAAACTATATGCCTAATTTTTTATATCAAGCAGCTCACTTATTGTAACTATTTCATAGCCTTTGTTTTTAATATCATCTATAAAAGTATCCAAGAACGATAGTACTTTCTCGTTTCTAAATAAATCGTGCATTAAAAATATTGCTCCGTCTGTTATAGCATTTTTATATTTTAAATACATTTCATATGCAGGGATATCTTTCCAATCTGTACCGAAAGACCAGTTAATTACATAATATCCCAACTTCTCTGCCACTTCTATAGAATCTTTTTTTGCATAGCCGTGAGGAAATCTAACCAGATACGTCTTTACTCCTAAAGCATTTTTTATTATAGATTCAGTCTTTAAAATTTCTTGCTCCATTTTTAAAGCTTTATCTTCATTTTTGTACGCGTAAAAGTTTATGTGTCCATACGTATGATTAGCAATTTCGTGTCCTGCATTTAAAACTACTTTTGCAAGTCCAGGATTATCTATTATGCTTACCCCTAACATAAAAAATGTAGCTCTAACTTCTTGTTTTTTCAAAATCTCTAATATTTTTTCTGTAGCTTTACCAGGTCCATCGTCAAAAGTTAAAGCAACTTTTTTGAAAGATTTAGGTCCATCAGCATAAAAAGTTTTTGCTTGCATAAGAGATAAGCTAATTAAGCAAATACATAATGTTAATAATAATTTTTTCATTTTGACCATACAACAAACTCAGCCAGTAAAGTTAACATACCGGCATTTATTATCTGCATCCAAAAATTGTCGTTTAATTTCCAAGGAATAGCTTCTGTAAATGTTGCTATAATGGCTCCTAAAAATGCAAACTGAAAATTAAATATAAATAAACCAACTATAAAACACACCACAAAGCAAGCTGCACTGCCTTCCAAACTTTTGCCAAACAATATTTTATGTTTGCCAAAAGCCCTTCCTACTAATGCAGCTGCAGCATCTGCGAAAACTAAATATAAAAGACTGGCAAAAACCATATATTTATTTGAAAATATCAATATAGTAATGAGTCCGCCTAAAAGTGTCCAAACTAGCCCACTCATTTTATCTGCTTCTTGTTGTCTATAAAAACCTTTTAAATTATCTTTAAAAAAATTATTGAGACTTGGCACTTTAAATCTCAAAACTTCTAGAAATATAACTATTGTTATAGCTATAGCTAAGCCCCAAACAACTATATTTTTTGGTAAATACCAATAACCTAATATATATATAAGGCACATTAAGTGTACAAATTTTCTTTTTATTTCGTCTTTTGGAATGAGACCCATATATCTATTACTCCATAATAAATAAATTTATATATAGCAATTATATTTTTAAAATATTCTACAAAAATACTTTTTATACTTATCCCGTTTAAAAATACCAATGATAAAATTACAGCAAAGACTATGAAATTTATAAAAAGGATTATAACATAAGAAAAAAAAGTTCCATACACTTTTAAGTCTGACTGCTCTATGCCAAGCACATACACTGTAAGAGCTATATGGAAAGCTATTGATATTCCTACAAAAAAAAGAAAATAGTTATAAAATGGTTTTACGTAAAAAAAACATCCGCATAAAAAGTACACAACAACTATAATAATTGTGTATATGGGAAAAAAGTAAGGAGCCAATGTTATACATAAATTATCTTTATTTAAAACAACATTTCCAGAATCTTTGCCAGCATTAAATTTTTTTACTTTGGCACCACTCAAAATTCCAGCAATTGCATGAGATAGTTCATGCCCAAAAACATATAGTCTCATTGGTTTGTATAGTACAACTTGAAATACAATATAAACTAAAATCCCTAACCAAAATGAAATAAACTCATTCCCAGAATTTATCACAAATAGAAAAAGGTTTTTAAAGAAAGTATGCCCCATTGAGCCTATTGTCGGGATTAACAAAAATGCAAAAATATTTCTTATAAATTTCATTTTTACACTAAAATTCGGGATGACGAAACTAAAATATAAATTCGCCATCCCGAAGATAATTTAACTTTTTTCCTTAATTATATTATTTTACTTCTTCATCCTTTGTTTTCATATCTGTGAAAGATTTTACTACAAACACAATAGAAATTACAAAAAATATTGCGGCAAGAATAATGCTTAAAGACCCCTCTTTATTAAGACCCATTGCAAGTTCTAAAGCTAAAAGACCAAAAAGAGTTGTAAATTTAATAATAGGGTTCATGGCTACAGAAGAGGTATCTTTAAAAGGATCTCCAACTGTGTCGCCTACAACAGTAGCTTTGTGAAGTTCTGTGCCTTTTTCGCGTAGATCAACTTCAACATATTTCTTTGCATTATCCCAAGCACCTCCTGCATTTGCCATAAATATTGCTTGGAAAAGACCAAACAAAGCTATAGAGATAAGATACCCTATAAAAAAGTAAGGTTCAATAAAAGCAAACGCTAATGTTGTAAAGAAAACAACCATAAACAAATTTATCATGCCTTTTTGAGCATATTTTGTGCATATCTCTACAACTTTTTTAGAATCTTGTGTAGAAGCTTTTTGAGCACTACCATCAAGTTTAATGTTATTTTTAATAAACTCTACAGCTTTGTACGCTCCGCTTGTTACAGCGTGATTAGATGCACCTGTAAACCAATAAATTATTGCTCCACCTGAAATTAAGCCAAGTAAAAAAGGAGCGTGTATTAAAGATAAATTCTCTAGACCTGTGGTGAGCTTATCTGTAAGCATAACAATTGTAGAGAAAATCATCGTTGTAGCACCTACCACTGCTGTTCCTATAAGAACAGGTTTTGCTGTGGCTTTGAATGTATTTCCAGCGCCATCATTTTCTTCAAGCAGCAATTTAGATTTTTCAAAAGTTGGTTTAAATCCAAATCCTTTTTCAATTTCTTTATCTACATTAGGAATATTTTCTATTAGTGAAAGTTCATAAACAGACTGAGCATTATCTGTAACAGGGCCATAAGAATCGACCGCGATTGTTACAGGGCCCATTCCTAAGAAGCCAAAGGCAACCAGACCAAAAGCAAATACTGCAGGAGCAATCATTATATCGCCAATACTCAAAGAACTTATCAAATAAGCTATAGCCATAAGAATAATAATTGCTATACCCATCCAATAAGCACTAAAATTTCCTGCTGTAAGACCTGCAAGAACATTAAGAGAAGAGCCTCCATGCCTTGAAGAATTGACTACATTTTGTACAAAAGAACTTTTTACAGACGTAAAAATTTTTACAACTTCAGGAATTATAGCACCTGCTATTGTTCCACAACTAATTATAAGAGATAGCTTCCACCAAAGTGAGCCTTCTCCCAAATCCCCAATAACAAAATTAGAAACAATAAATGTTAAAGCTATAGAAACTATTGAGGTTATCCATACCAAAGAAGTTAAAGGTGCTTCAAAATTCATTTTGTCTGCAAGTAAATATTTAGTTTTTGCAAATAAAGCATTAATCCCATAAGAAAGGGCACTGGAAACAAGCATTATTAAACGCATTACAAAAATCCATACCAAAAGTTTAATTTGCAAAATAGGGTCGCTAACTGCAAGCACTATAAAAGTCACAAGAGCTACTCCTGTAACTCCGTAAGTTTCAAATCCGTCTGCTGTAGGACCTACAGAATCACCAGCGTTGTCGCCTGTACAATCTGCAATAACACCCGGGTTTCTTGCGTCATCTTCTTTAATATTAAAAACAATTTTCATCAAATCTGAACCTATATCTGCAATTTTTGTAAAAATTCCACCTGCAATTCTCAATACTGAAGCACCTAAAGACTCTCCTACTGCAAAACCTATAAAGCAAGGTCCTGCAAGATCTGAAGGAATAAAAAGAAGAATGATAAGCATTATTAAAAGCTCTATGCTAATTAAAAGCATGCCAATACTCATACCTGCGCGAAGAGGAATTGCATATAGAGGGAAAGGCTTACCCTTTAAACTAGCAAACGCTGTCCTAGAATTTGCAAATGTATTAATTCTCATTCCAAACCAAGCTACGGTATAACTGCCAAGAATACCAACAATGCTGCACAAAACAATTGTTGCAACTTTAAGCGAGGAAAAATGTTCTAAAAATCCAAAATATACAATTATTATGACTGCAAGTAAAACTTCTAAAATAATAATAAACTTACCCTGGGTTATAAGATAAATTTTACAGGTTTCGTATATGAGTTCTGAAATAGACTGCATCGACTTATGTACAGGGAGATTTTTTATACCCAAAAAATGATAAATTCCAAAACATAGTCCAAAAACACAAACCAAAAAACCAAACATCAAAAGAGATTTACCATTAACTAAATCGCCAAAAAAACTCACCAAAGACAAATCCGGGATAATTAAATCTGCTTCACTTGCCAAAGCCTGCTTTACAAATACGCCCAACATAGTAAAGCCTGTCGCAATTTTTCTCCACGTTAAAACTCTGCTTAACATAATAACTCCTAGCTTGTTTTTTTATTTTACTACTATATATTTAGTTATTAAACTTCTATTTTTAAGTTGTTTGATTAATTTTTCAATGCTTTTTCTTTTTTCTTGACTTTTCTCCACACTTCTTCTACATCTTTAATAGTTTTTGCTTTACAATTACCGAAAACATGAGGATGTCTTCTTATAAGCTTCTTATTTAAATTTTCTATCACACTAGCAATATCAAATTTTTTATTTTCTTTTGCTATCTGGGAATGAAATACAACTTGCAGCAAAATATCGCCAAGTTCTTCTTCTAAATTTCGCATGTCTTGTTTTTCTACAGCTTTTTTTAATTCTCTGCTTTCAGAAAATAAATGTTTTATTAAAGATTCATGCGTCTGCTCTTTGTCCCACACACATCCATCTTTCGAACGCAACTTAACAAAAATAGTAACTAATTTATCAAATTCTTTTAAATATCTTTTCATGATTTACAGAGTATACTATTTCTTAAAGATTTCTTGCAAGATTTCAGCTTTTTTATCCATATAAACATATGGATAACTTGCCTAAAGTCTTTTGCAAAATTTAGAAACTAAATCCCTTTTTTAAAACCATAGCTTTTAAACGCGCTCAAATTTACAGATTATTTCTTTCATTCACACTAGAGTTTTTAGACAACTCCTTAGATATGTTTATCATGTACGTACTACATTATACATCTTTAATATGACTTTTCTTAGTATCTAGTTATAACAACACTCAAAGGAAATTAGTTTCTAATTTATACACCTTCCATCCTTTTTTAAGGAAAAATGTCCTATACTAAATGAGTCCATTTGATTTATGATTAATCTTTTCTTTATAAGGTGTTCATGAAGCAACTCTTCTTTTGCTCAAATTATTAATATCACTAATAGTCCTAATTATGACATCTCTGGTAATAGTACTATTACTGACTCTACTGATTCTAATTATGGAAGAATAGATGCTTATTCTTCCCCTTGGCTTTCTTCTAACTTTAATGTCTCTTCTAATAACTCTCTTGTTATTCATTCTACTATGCCAAGTTACAACAACATCTACGGCTCTGTTAATTTCCCTTTTGCTTCTTCTTCTGTTTCATATGACCAATCCAATGTCCTTCTTAAAGATTTCATTGAATGTTCTTCTAATTCTATTACCATTTATAATGATTTAAATCGCTCTTACATCATAGGCTCTTTTTCTTTGTTAAGTAATGCTATTT
>NZ_JAITJM010000069.1:0-11545 GCF_031278955.1 Candidatus Endomicrobiellum cubanum
AGTTTGCCTGTTTTAATAAGATTTACAAGTCCAATTTGTACACCTTGCATATTTTCAGTAACGTTAATAAAGCCCAACTGTAATCCTTTAACAGAGATAGCTTTATTAAAAAAGCCCAACTGTATGCCAGAAACGTTGTTTTGGTTCCAATTAATAAAACCAAGCTGTAATCCTTCAAAGTTATTAGTAAGAGTAACGATACCTGTTTGCCAAGCGAAAGCATTATCAGTTTTAGAGAAAAGCAAGTTAAAAGAAACACCTTTAACATTTGGAGTATAAGAGCCAATACCTAACTCAAGACCTTCAAGAGAGTCATCTTGAGGTATAGAAAATTTGTCCCATAGGGAAAGCTTAATAGGTGTTGATGCAAAAGAAAGTACAGTAAATACTGCTAATGAAAGTAAAACCAGTACACCTTTTTTCATTTACTCCCTCCTTTGGAGATAGACATTATTTGTAAAATGCAATACTTTGACCGTAAGTAAATAAATTTTGCTACTTTTCTTATGTTCAATATGTATTATAGAAGCTTCACATACTAGTTTAGAGAGCCCATTTCTTTTTATTTGTAGTAACTAACAAACCTTTGCTAAATTATTTAAAAATAAAAAATTTTATATATTTTGAGTTTAGATAAGTCCATAAGAGAATTTCTCTAAGCTAGCATCAGTATTTTTATTGGAAATAATCAAACAACTTAGTTAAATCGAATTTTTTATTTTTAAATTGTGTATATTTATCATATAATTTTTTCTTTGATTTTGCTAATATCGGTGAACTTATCCCGTATTCTATTGCTATAGATGCTTCTATATAAGCACAAAATTTATCGCATACTTCTACTAATGAGCCATCGATAGCATTATATTTGTCATCGTTAAAGTTATCAATATCTTCTACTTTTTTTTGTACACCATTTTCAATAATTTTGTCTGCAAATTCATCTTTTATAAAGTACTGTATTTCTTTATGCCAGCTTTCAGGTATTAGAGGCAATATTTTTTCGTCTACTTGTTTGGTTTCGTACTGTTTTATTATATCATCTAAATCTGGTATAGAAGATTTTACAGGGGAGATTATGTCTTTTGTAAGTATTTCTGGTAGATCATGAAAAAGTGAAGAGTAAAAATTGTTATATTTTCTAACTTTAGAGACATTCATTTCCATGGAAAGTAAATAGGCAAAAATTGCGACACTTAACATGTGTCCTAAAACTGTTGTTTTAGGTGTTCTAAAAGTTTGCGCCCATCTTTGCTGAAATCTTAACTGGCCGCATAAATCTAAAAACCCATAATATCTTCTATTAATTAATAGTTTACTTATACCAATTAAGTCTTCAAAAGAAATTACAGTGCCTTCTATTTCTTGCTTAGTTTTTTCTATACCATAAAGCATAGAATTCCAAGGATAAATTATGTTAAATTCCCATCTTGTTGAGAGGCAATGTGCGGCACTTAAAATTCTTCTTTCAAATTCTGCATAATGTTTGTCTAGGAGATAATTCTCGCATCTTTCTGCAAAGTCAGGCCCAATTGCATTTAAAATATCTTTTAAATTTGACAATACCCATTTATTTAATTCTGATTCTTTTTTAGACATTATTTCTCTAAAAATTTCAGGTTTTAAATCCGTAAGCATTATTCTCTGAAAAAATTCAAAAATTCCCCCCTCAATAAGTTTTATCCAATCAATATTTTTCTTATTATTTTCTTCAAATTTTGCAAGAATATAAGCTATTATTATCTTATGTGCTTGTTTATCGATTTCATAGAAATCTAAAGGGCGTATATGGTCGTTCCATCTTAAAATGTTTGCTGCGGAAAAGATTTTTAAAATTAAATCTTTTGTTATCATTCATCACCTCTGTAAATGAGCCTTTTTAAAACCATTAACCACATCCTTGTTATGTTTTTAAACACTATGTGTTACAATTTGTGCTTATAACACGATAAACTCCCAAAAATTCACAACAATTATAGGTATTAAAGTTTTTTAGAAAGATCCAAATAATATTTTCTTTCTTGTAAAGATATTTTTTCAATAGAATATCTTAACATTATTTTAGGCATAAGACTAGAGTATTTATCTAAAAATGATGTGAGAGTTTGTTTATTTTGTTTTCCAACTTCTCTAAGCATCCAACCAACAGCTTTGTGTATAAGATTGTGTTTATGGTTTAATAGTAGCTCAGAAAGTTTTAAAATCTCGTCAAATCTTCCATGTTTTATAAAATATAGAGTTGAGACTATGGCAATTCTTTGTTTCCAAAGATTTTTAGATTTTGCAAATTCCCAATAACCTTCCAAAGAATAATTATACCAATAATGCCCTGTTATTTTGTAGCAGCTCAAATCTACTAAATCCCAATTATTTATATATCTTGAGTTTTTTAAATATAGCTTAACTATTTTTAATTTTTCTATTTGAGGTGCTGACTTATATTTTTTGATTAAAATTAGTAAAGATGCAAATCTTACTTCGTGTACTCGGGATTTTAATAAATTTTCAGTTTCTTCCAAAGTTATTACTTTAGAATATTTTTTAGTAATGTTACGTATTTGAGGTACTTTGATTCCCCAAACAACGTCATTTTGAGCGTAAGCACCTTTTTTAACGTTAAGAAGTTTTTTACTCCAATCAGCAAAATCTGCGTTTTTCAGTTTTGTTAAGTCTTTCAACATTTGTTTTATCATTATAGGTTTATATATTTTTTTAAAAGAAGAGCTAACCCGAAATATGTTATAGATGTAAACACAAATAATGCAACAAATTTTATTTTTAATATCTTCAATTTATAAAAAATTAAAAATAGCAATGTGTAAAAAATACTAAAAATAATAGCATAAATGATTAAGTTTAAATACATAACATCTCCTTTATAAAGATCTTTTAATAGTATGTTTTTTTAAGTAGTAACCAGTAAAAGATTTCTTGTTTTTCATTATATCTTCAGGCGTGCCTTCTGCTACAATGGTACCCCCTCTCTTTCCACCTTCTGGCCCTAAATCTATAACCCAGTCTGCAGTTTTTATGACATCCAAATTATGCTCTATAACAAGTACTGTATTTCCTGTATATGTGAGTCTTTGTAAAACTTCTACAAGTTTACTTACATCTGCAAAGTGTAGCCCAGTTGTAGGTTCGTCAAGAATGTATAAGGTTTTTCCAGTAGCTTTTTTTGCAAGTTCGCTAGCGAGTTTTATTCTTTGAGCTTCCCCTCCTGAAAGAGTTGTAGCAGCTTGGCCTACTTTAATGTATCCAAGCCCGACATCCTCAAGTGTGGATAAAGTTCTTTTTAAGGAAGGTATGTTTTCAAAAAATTTAACACTTTCTTGAACGGTCATATTTAAAACTTCGTCTATGTTTTTGCTTTTATAATTTATTTGTAAAGTTTCTTCGTTAAATCTTTTACCATTACAAATATCACACTTAACATATACGTCTGGCAAAAATTGCATCTCAATTTTTAAAGTTCCATCACCTTGGCAATTTTCACACCGACCGCCTTTCACGTTAAAAGAGAATCTTCCAGGCAGATAGCCTCTTGCTTTAGCTTGAGATGTTTGAGCAAACAAGTCTCTTATAACTGAAAATGCTCCTGTGTAAGTTACTGGGTTTGAACGAGGAGTCCTTCCTATAGGAGACTGATCAACTATGACCACCTTGTCTATATTTTCAATACCCTCCATAGTTTTAAAGTTACCGGGTTTTTCTTTAGAACCATAAAGTATGTTTGCCAGATTTTTATACAATATTTCGTGTATCAAAGTAGATTTTCCACTACCAGAGACCCCAGTAATACAAACGAATAGACTTAAGGGAATATTTACATCTATATTTTTAAAATTGAACTGTTGTGCTCCTGTTATTGTGAGCCATTTGTCTTGATGTTTTTTTCTTTTTTTAGGGATAGGTATTTCTAAAGTTCCTTTTAAATATTGTCCAGTTAATGAGGTTTTTGATTGCATTATTTCTTTAGCATTTCCCTTTGCTACTATATGGCCTCCATTAGTGCCAGCTCCTGGCCCTAAATCTAATATATAATCTGCAGCTCTCATTGTATCTTCATCATGTTCAACAACAATTAAAGTATTGCCTAAATCTCTCAGTTTTAATAAAGTGCTTAACAGCTTGTTGTTATCTCTTTGATGTAACCCAATAGAAGGTTCATCAAGAACGTAAAGCACTCCAGTAAGGCCGGAACCAATTTGTTTAGTTAAATGTATTCTTTGAGCCTCCCCACCGGACAAGGTAGAACTTTCTCTGTCTAAACTTAAATATCCAAGTCCAACATTATTTAGAAATAGTAACCTTTCGCAAATCTCTTTTAGAATACTCTTACTTATCAACTTATCTTTTTCGTTAAATTTTATGTTTTTAAAAAAGTCATAGGATTGTTCTATAGACATTTTTGTAACATCAGCAATAGATTGATTTTCAATAAATACTGATAAGGCTTCGTTTTTTAATCTTTTGCCTTTACATAAAGGACAAACTTTTTTTGCCATATACTTGTTGTAGATTTCGTTTTTTACAAACTCAGATTCCGTTTCATTATAACGTCTTTGCATATTTGTTATAACGCCTTCAAAGTCTTGGCTGCCATATAACAAAATATCTTGTTGTTTTTTTGTTAATTGTTTCCATGAAATATCTATAGGAATTTTATTCTTTTTTGCGGCTTCTTTAAGCAATTGCCCATAGTATCCGCTCCAACTATTTTTCCAGCGGTTTGTTCTAGTTGTTATTGGGTCTGACCATGCTACTATTGCTCCTTGTTTTATGGAGCGGTTGGTATCAGGAATTATTAAAGTCTCGTCTATTTCTATTTTTTCACCAAGTCCACCACATTCAGGACATGCTCCAAAAGGAGAGTTAAAGGAAAAAAGTCTAGGTTCTATTTCAGAAAAGTTTATACCACAATCAATACATGCATATTGTTCGCTATAGACCATTTCTGAAGAAATGTTTCCATTTTTTATTATAGCAACTGTTACTGTGCCTTTAGATTCTTTTAAAGCGGTTTCAATAGAATTTGCCACTCTTTGTCTTAAATCGTCTTTAAGTTTTATTCTGTCTATGATTATATCTATAGAGTGTTTTTTATATCTATCTAGACTTATTTTTTCCTCTAGAGCATAGATATTTCCATCAACTCTGACTCTAGAATATCCGTTTTTTAATAATCTAGAAAACAGTTCTTCATAAGTGCCTGACTTTCCTTTAATCAAAGGAGAAATTATATTGATCATAATTTCATTAGGAAGCTTCATCACATCATCAATTATTTGTTGAACAGATTGAGGTTTAACTAATTTTTCACATTTTGGACAATGAACAATGCCTGTTCTTGCAAATAGTAATCTTAAATAATCGTAAATTTCAGTTACTGTACCAACTGTAGAACGTGGATTGTGAGATGGATTTCTTTGTTCTATTGAAATCGCAGGAGATAAACCTTCAATAATATCTACGTCAGGTTTATCCATAAGTTCTAAGAATTGTCTAGCATACGCTGATAGAGATTCAACGTATCTTCTTTGCCCTTCAGCGTAGATTGTATCAAAGGCAAGTGAGGATTTGCCGGATCCAGACAGCCCAGTAATAACAACCAAGTTATTTTTGGGTATATCTATATCAATATTTTTTAAATTGTGTTGTCTTGCACCACGGATTTTAATTATATTGTTCATTTATGAACATCCTTTATTTGACAGACTCATTAAGTACGATATCTTTTGCAACAGGTAACATTTCAGGGTAGTCTACATTATAATGTAAGCCTCTACTTTCTTTTCGTTGTAATGCAGAATTTACAATTAAATCTGCGATACAAGCTATATTCCTTAATTCTATATTTTCTACTGTTACTGGGGAATGTTTGAAAAATGTGTTAATTTCACTTTTCAATATAGATATTCTTTTTTTTGCTTTAATTAATTTCTCATTTGAGCGTGTTATACTTAAATAATTCCAAGAAGCGCGTCTTATTTCTTCCCATTCCTGCATATATACAAGGGAATTGTTTTTTGAAGTTTTATATTTGTTAGGGAGATTTTGTAAATCATAATATTTTCCATTTAAAAGCCGTAAAGAATCTTTATAAACTCTATCTGCATAAACTATACCTTCAAGTAGAGAATTTGAGGCTAATCTATTTGCTCCATGTATACCAGAGCAAGATGTTTCTCCTAATGCATACAAGTTTTTTATATTAGTTCTGCCATGCTCATCTATTTTTACTCCTCCACAAAAAAAATGTGCTGCTGGAATTACAGGTATCATGTCTTTTGCCATATCTATGCCATAGTCTAAACATTTGATATAAATATTAGGAAAACGTTTCATAAGAAAACTTTTACTTTTTGAAGTAATATCTAAATAAACACAATCCTGTCTTCTTGTTTTAAGTTCTTTGTCAATTGCTCTTGCAACTATATCTCTTGGAGCTAGCTCTTTTTGAGGACTATACTTATCCATAAACTGGCTTCCATCTTTTAAACGTAAGATAGCTCCTTCTCCACGGACAGCTTCTGATATTAAAAAAGATTTAGCATTTTTATTATATAAGCATGTCGGGTGAAATTGCACAAATTCCATATTTGCTACATCAGCCCCAGCTCTATATGCCATAGCAATCCCATCACCTGTAGAAACATCTGGATTTGATGTATAAAGATAAGTTTTACTTGCGCCTCCACAAGCTAAAGCTATTATTTTAGCTTGAAAAATTTCAATATAATTTTTTTCATTTGCAAAAACATATGCTCCACAGCAAATATTGTTTTCATTAACAATTAAGTCTATAGCAGTATAATTCTCAAAGACAGTGATGCTTTTATTTTTTAGAATATTCTTTATTAGGACATTTTCTATTTCATTGCCAGTAACATCTCCGGCATGTAAAATTCTTCTTTGGCTATGCCCGCCTTCTAACCCTAAATCAAATTCATTAGGATTGTTTTCTTTTTTTGTAAATTCAACCCCAAGACTTATAAGTTCGTTTAATCTGTCTGGAGATTCTTGAACAAGTTTTGTTACTTTGTCTTTATCACAAAGTCCAGCTCCAGAAACTAGAGTGTCTTGTATATGTTTTTCGAAACTGTCAGATTTGTCTATAACGCAGGCTATACCGCCTTGAGCTTTATCTGTTGAGGAATCAAATAATTTCTTTTTTGTAATCAGTGAAACTTTAGCTTTTTGTGCAACTTTTAAAGCCAAACTTAAACCCGCTATACCACTCCCTATTATTAAATAATCTGAACGTATCATTGTTGGCTACCTAGTCATTATTATATTATCTATCAGTCTAGTTTTTCCTAACCAGACAGCAACTGCTAAAATAACTTTTTTGGTGTTTTTATCAGCAAAAGATAAGTCTTTAAAGTTTACAATATCTACATAATCTATTTTAATTTTAGGAATTTTATTTAATTTGTTTAGAGCGGTTTGCTTTAAAGCGCTCAGATTTTTATTTTTAAAATCTATAGATGCTTTTTTTAAAATTTTATAAATTTTAGAAGCCATCTCTTTTTCTTGAGGTGATAGATATGTATTTCTACTAGAAATGGCCAATCCACTCTTTTCTCTTACAATTGGGCAAGACACAATTTTTGTTTTAAAATTTAGATCCTTAACCATTTGTTCTATTATCTTTAATTGCTGAAAATCTTTCATCCCAAAATAAGTATTACAAGCATAAGATATATTTAAAAGCTTGGCTACTACCGTCGCAACACCTCTAAAATGAGCAGGTCTAAATTTACCGCACATAATATCTTGTAAGTCTCTTACTTCTACAAAAGTTTTATGAGAATTTGGAAACATTTCGTTTACTGTTGGCATAAAAACGTAGTCAACATGGTTTTTTTTGCAAAATTGTAAATCTTTTTTTATGGGTCTAGGATATTTTAAATAATCTTCGTTTGGGCCAAACTGTAGAGGATTTACAAAAATCGAAACTATAGTAACATCATCATTTTTTTTTGACTTTAAAATTAAAGATTCATGACCTTGGTGTAATGCTCCCATTGTTGGAACAAGTCCTATCTCGTCTCCATTTTTTAAATGTTTAAATGCAGCTTTTTGTAATTTAGATATGGTTTTAATAACTTTCATATATATATATTCCTTTTTTCTGGAAACTTACCCGTTTTTACTTCATCTATATAATTTTTTACAGCATTTTGAATAGTTTTTCCGACATTTTCATATCTTTTTACAAATTTTGGAGTAAAGTCAACAAACATACCTAACATATCATATACCACTAAAACTTGCCCATCACAATAACGTCCTGCACCTATACCTATAGTTGGTATAATTAAAGCTTTTGTAATTTTTTTTGCTAAATCTTCAGGTACTGCTTCGAGTACGATAGCACAGGCTCCAGCTTCTTGTAAAATTTTTGCATCATTTATGAGTTTTAAAGCATCTTTTTTATTTCTTCCTTGAACTTTAAATCCTCCGAGTTTATTGATAGCTTGAGGAGTCAACCCTAAATGCCCCATTACTGGAATTTTTGCATCAACTATAGCTTTTATTTGTTTTATGACTTCACTGCCGCCCTCAATTTTTACAACTTGTGCCCCACCTTCTTTAACAATTCTACCTGCATTTGTGACAGCATCCTTTACATCTATTTCGTAAGACATAAACGGCATATCAGCAACAATTAGAGCACCACTATTTCCTCGTTTTACAGCTTTAGTATGGTATATTATGTCATCTACTGTTACAGGAATTGTGTTTTCGTAGCCAAGTTTTACATTGCCAAGAGAATCTCCAACAAGCAACATATCAACATCTTTGGAAATGAGTTTTGCCATAACATAATCATAACAAGTAAGCATTGTTAATTTTTCATGTTTTCGTTTTTTATCTAGAATTGTTATAACAGTTTTTTCATTCATTTTTAACTATCCTATATTTTAATTATCTGAGTTTATTTTTATGATTTTAACCTTTTGTTTTTTAAGAGTCAATAACTTTTCTTTTAATATTAGTTGTATTGTTTTATTTAATGTAGGATGCAATAAATTTTTTTCAATCTCGTTAAGAGGAACTAAAACAAACAACCTATTTTGTACATCTTTGTGAGGTATAGATAATAAATAATTATTCAAAACTTTTTTATTAAAAAATAAGATATCTATATCTATTATACGTGGTCCCCATTTAATAGTTTTTTTTCGGCCTAAAATTTGTTCTAGTCGTTTTAAAAAAAATAGTAGGTCACAGGGATTTAAGTTAGTTTTTGCTTTGATTGCAATATTGTAAAAAGGCTTTTGCTTTGGTCCAATAGGAGATGTTTCATATAAAGAAGATACCTTTATAATTCTTATAAGTAGACTACTTTGCATAAAAGACAGGGCAGTAAATATATTCTCTGCTCTGTTACCGATATTTGATCCTAAACCTAAATAAATTGTATATTTCATTATTTTTTTACAATTAAACGCCCCAATTACCTTGCTTAATTAAATTTTATATTATATTCTTGTATAAAAGTCGAACTTATTATAATACATTTAATATTTAGTTTCATAATTAAATAATAAACGATGTTTAAACCAAAATTATTTACTCTATTAAAAAATAAGCCAAAGGAATTTACTTTTAGTCGCATTATCACAGATATAAATGCAGGACTTATAGTAGCCTTTGTAGCAATTCCTTTGTCAATAGCGTTTGGAATTGCTTCTGGAGTTGTTCCAGGAAAGGGACTTATAACTGCAATAGTCGCCGGGTTTTTAATTTCTTTGTTTAGTGGTAGTCGTGTTCAAATTGGTGGTCCTACAGGTGCTTTGGTCGTTATAGTATATGGTATAATTCAAAATTATGGAACAAATGGTTTAGTTACAGCAACTGCAATGGCCGGTATTTTATTGATACTTATGGGTTTGTTAAAATTTGGAAAAGTTATTAGGTATATTCCTGATCCCATAACGACTGGTTTTACAAACGGAATAGCTGTTATTTTATTTTCAACACAAATTAACGATTTTTTTGGTTTAGAGCTTAGCAACATTCCGGCTAACTTTATAGATAAGTGGGCTTTATATATAAAAACTATTGGGAACTTAAACATAGCAACTTTTATTATGGGAGTTGCTGTATTGTTGTTTGTTGGTTTTTATCCTAAAAAATTTAAGTTTTTTCCAGCGTCATTAGCTGTTCTTATATTTTCAACGTTAATAGTACATTTCTTTAATCTCCCTATAGACACAATATTTTCTCGTTTTGGAGATATAACAGAGTCCATAGATTTTGCTCCGCATATTCCTGGATTAAACGTTGCTTTAATGAGTAAACTGTTTCAACCAGCGTTAACAATAGCAATTCTTGTAGGAATAGAATCTTTGCTTTCTGCAGTAGTGGCAGACGGCATGATAGGAAAAAAGCATAGGTCAAATACAGAGTTAATAGCACAAGGTATAGCTAATTTAGGTTCTGCTGTTTTTGGTGGAATTCCTGCAACCGGAGCAATAGCAAGAACTGCTACCAATATTAATAACGGAGGCAGAACTCCTATTGCTGGCATAGCACATGCAATTTTTATGCTTATCTTAGTTCTTGTTTTTATTAAGTATATTGTGCTTATCCCAATGGTGACTCTTGCATGCATACTTTTTACAGTAGCATATAGAATGATGGATTTCGGTGCTTTTAAAGAAATTTTAAAAGCACCAGTAAGCGATTCTATAGTACTTATTACTACGTTTGCTTTAACAGTTTTTGCAGATTTAGTTTACGCAATTGAAATAGGGATGATTTTAGCATCATTTTTGTTTATGAAAAGAATGTCTGATATTGCAAATATTGACACATCTTCACATGATGTTTACGAAGGTATAGATGAAGATAAAATAGAAAAAAAGAGAAAAATAAAGGGTATAGTTTTGTACGAAATTAATGGCCCTTTCTTTTTTGGAGCTGCAAGTACTTTTGTAGAGTACATAGAGAAAATTAAAGATTGTAAAGTTATAATTTTAAGGATGAGAAAAGTTCCTGCAATGGATGAGACAGGGTATCATGCTTTATACAAGATATACAAAAAATGTGCGTCTTCAAATACAAGTCTAATTCTATGTCAAATACAGAAACAGCCTTTAAAAGTATTGAAAAACTACGGTTTTATAGAAATTTTAGGGAGGGCCAACTTTGCATTAAATATAGACACTGCATTTAAAAAAGCTGAAGAATATATAAGTTATGTTGAAGAATATAATAATACATTCCATATAAAATAATTTTTGCTAAAAAATATAAGCATTTTTATTGTATTCTTACAATTGCAAAATTTAAGTAAGCAGTTTCTTGCATTGACGCCAAAATAGGGTGATCTTTTGCTTGAATCCATATTCTAAAACCTAACTTTAGCATTAGGGTTCCCCCAATCTTTCCCTTTTACTGGGCGAGTCAGGTTCTAATGTGTATAATTGCTATAAATTTTTGACAAAGCAAAGAAAAAAACGATAAACACAAGTTTTTTAACACAGTATAGCAAAAGGATATTCATTTTTTAGAGGAACTCTTTAGCAAC
>NZ_JAITJM010000053.1:0-31425 GCF_031278955.1 Candidatus Endomicrobiellum cubanum
CTAAATTTGTTATAATTACGACATGAAACAGCTATTAACTTTTGAAGAAATTAAAGATAAGGTAGAAATACAAACATATTTAAAACATACAGATTTTGCTTTTGCTACTATGGGATATAAAGAACATGGTCTTGGACATGCCTTGTATTGCGCAAATCTTGCCCAAAAAGTTTTAAAAGATTTAGGTTACAATAAAAAAGGAAGCAAGAACTTGCAAAAATTACTGCTTAGCTCCATGATATAGCTTTTTTGTAGGAAAAAATGATCACGCTCAAAGTAGTGCAGTAATGTTTTTAAATATCATTGATGATAATAGATATGATGACGATGTATTTGCTATAACTAGTGCTATTGGTTGTCATGAAGATAAAGCTTTTGCTCCAGTTTCAGAGATTGCAGCAGCTTTGGTTATTGGTGATAAAACTGATATGCGTTGTGAAAGATTAAGGACCAAAAATCCATAATATGTCCTGTTATGGATTATTTTGAAATATTTATGGCTAGGACAATTTTTTGTGAAAAAGCTAGTAACGTTTTAAAATGTAAATTCGAGTTGTATATTAATGAGGATAAATTTTTATAATGGAATGTGGGGCTTATCAGTTAGTTAAAAAATCCTCTGAATGTAGAGCTAGATTAGGTAAGGTTTATACAACAAGAGGTATTATAGATACTCCTGTATTTATGCCAGTTGGTACACAGGGAAGTGTTAAAGGTATTGCTGCAGAATTTTTGCATAATACAGGAGCATCTATAATACTTGGAAATTCATATCATTTATATCTTCGTCCTGGCACTGAAATAATTAAAAAGGCTGGAGGTATACAGAAATTTAATAGTTGGAACAAACCAATGCTTACAGATTCTGGAGGTTTTCAAGTTTTTAGTTTAAGCGATATAAGAAAAATAAGTCAAGAGGGTGCTGAGTTTAGATCACATATAGATGGTTCAAAACATTTTTTCTCACCAGAAAAATCTATGCAAGTACAGAAGGATATTGGTGCAGATATCATTATGTGTTTTGATGAATGCACTCCTTATCCTGCCGATTACTCTTATGCAAAAAACTCTATGGAGCTTAGTCTTAAATGGGCAAAAAGATGTAAAGTAGAATTTTATAAAGAGGATTCTTATCAAAGACAAGCGTTGTTTGGAATTGTTCAGGGATCTGTTTATAGTGATTTAAGAAGGATAAGTGCAAGTGAGATGTTAAATATTGATTTTACTGGATATGCAATAGGTGGACTTTCAGTTGGTGAGCCTAAAGAATATATGTATGAAATTTTGGAAAATACTATCCCTATAATTCCAGAAACTAAAGTCAGATACCTTATGGGTGTAGGGATGCCTGAAGATTTATGGGAGGGAGTTCAACGTGGTGTAGATATGTTTGATTGTGTTATTCCTACTCGCAATGGCAGGAACGGGCAAGTTTTTACAAGTTTTGGAAAAATAAATATAAGAAATAAAGAGTATAAAGAAGATTTTAGTCCTTTAGATCCAGAGTGTAGCTGTCCAACTTGTAATGGTTATACAAAAGCATATTTGAACCATCTAGTTAGAGCACAAGAGACATTATACTTAACACTTTTATCTTTACATAACATATATTTTATGATAAACTTAATGTCTAAAATAAGGAAGTCATTGGAAAATGATACATTTTTAAAGTCAAAAAAGGAATTTTTTGAAAAATATTATTTGAAGAATCTAAGGATGAGGTGAAAATGAAAAAATTAGTTGATGTAGCAGTGCTTTTGTTTGGTTTGATTTCGTTCCCATGTATTGTTTTTGCTGATGCTGGTACGGCTGGAATGTCTTTTAGTGGATTGATGCCACTTATTCTTATTTTTTTGTTTTTTTATTTGTTTTTAATAAGACCTCAACAAAAAAAAGCTAAAGAACATCAGAAACTTTTAAGTTCTTTAAAAAAAGATGATAAGGTTATTACAGCAGGTGGCATATATGCTACAGTTAGTGCTGTAAGGGATAATAATATTGTTGAATTAAAAATTGCAAATGGTGTATATATACAAGTTGCAAGACAATCTATTTCCACTGTAGTAGTAAAAGAAGCAGAGAAAAATGAAGTAAAAGTGCCAGAAGTAGTTAAGTAAATTTTTATTTCCCAAGCTTTAAGTTACCCTCATTATTCTAAATTTATTGTTGTGAGCTTATATAATGCATTATGAAAATAAATATTCTAGCTTAATGCTTGAAGATGTAAAAAAAATTCCAATAGTAAATTTATTCATTAAAACTGCCAATGATAATTTAGGGGTTATGGGCTATACAGAGCATGGTTTAAGACATGTTGGCCTAATTTCTTCCATATCTAAAAGTATTTTACGTAGTCTTGAGCATCCTAAAAGAATACAAGAACTTGCTGCAATAGCTGGCTATATTCATGATATTGGGAACGTTATAAGTAGACATGACCACGGCCAATCTGCTGCATTAATAGCTATGAGGATACTTAAAGATATGGGTGCTACTCCTGAAGAGATAGCTTTGGTAATTTCTGCTATAGGGAGTCATGAACAAGAAGTTGGTGAGCCTATCAATTCAATAGCTGCAGCTTTAATTCTAGCAGACAAATCTGATGTGCATAAAACAAGGGTTAGAAATAAGAATATTTCAAAGTATGATATACATGATAAAGTAAATTATGCTGTTGAGAAGTCTTTTTTAGATGTTAATAAAAAAAAGAAAATAATATCACTTCATCTTAATATTAACACTAAAGTTTCACAGATTATAGAATATTTTGAAATTTTTATGCCAAGGGTACTCATGAGTAGAAAGGCTGCCCACTTTTTAATTGTACATTTGAGTTAATAATAAATGAGAGGAAATTACTCTGATGAGCAAAATTAATTGGAAGTTGTGGATTACTGTATTACTAATAGCTTTTTCAGTATGGACCTTATGGCCATCTATAAGTTGGTTTATGATGTCTAAAGATTTAAGAGAACAAGCAGAACAGGCAAAAGATCCTATTTTGGGAAAAATCTTGAAATTAGGCTTAGATTTAAAGGGTGGAACACATCTTCTTTTAGAAGTAGATACATCTAAGTTAGAAGAAAATGTAAAAGCTAAAGATGCTGTTGATAGAGCAACAGAAATTATTAGAAATAGAATTGATCAGTTTGGTGTAGCAGAGCCTATGATAGCAAAACAGGGCGATAAGTGGATAGTTATTCAACTTCCAGGTATAAAGGATCCAAAAGCTGCAAAAGATTTGATAGGAAAAACTGCTTTACTTGAATTTAGAATAGTAAATAATAGTCAAGAAGCAGGGCGAGCTTTAGATTTACTTACAAATAAAGGTATAAAGCCAGCTCAATATAGAGAAGATCCTTCGAAATATCTTGAAATAGAGATATCTTTACCAGAAGGTTCTTCTATTTTTGAGGGAAAGGGAAATGAAGGTTATTATGTTTTAGATAAAGCTCTTTTAACTGGAGCAGCTCTTACTAACGCTAAAGTTGAGTTTGGTGGACAGTTTGGACAACCTATAGTTTCTATAGAGTTTAGCAAAGAAGGTGGCAGGATTTTTGCCGATATTACAGAAAGAAATAGAGAAAAAAACTTAGCAATAGTACTTGATGGAATAGTTCAATCTGCTCCTGTTATTAGAAATAGAATTCCAGATGGTAAAGCAATAATAGAAGGTAGTTTTAATGCAGAGGATGCAAGACTTTTAGCAACAGTTTTAAGAGCCGGTGCTCTTCCAGCACCTGTTAGAGTTATAGAAGAAAGAACTGTTGGCCCATCTTTAGGTGACGATTCGATAAAAAAAGGTTTTATGTCATCGTTAATAGGCGTTATTGTTGTTTTTATTTTTATGTTTGTTTATTACAGAACATCAGGTATTATTGCTGATATTGCACTTGCTTTAAATTTAATTATATTAATGGCTGTTATGGCATATTTCCAATTTACTCTTACTCTTCCGGGAGTAGCTGGTATAGCTCTTACGCTTGCGATGGGTGTTGATGCCAATGTTCTTATATTGGAAAGAATTAGAGAAGAGTTAGGAACAGGAAAAACAACTAGAGTTGCAGTAGATATTGGTTACCAAAAAGTATTTTGGACAATTTTTGATGCAAATTTTACAACTCTTATAGCGGCAATTTTTTTGTTTCAATTTGGGACAGGTCCTATAAAAGGTTTTGCGGTTACTCTATCTATAGGTCTTATAATAAGCATGTTCACAGCTATAACAGTTACAAAACTGATATACGAATTTTTATTTAAAGAAAATTTCTTATTAAAAATTAAAATATAATCTCGGAGGATAAAGTGCAATTCTTTAAATCCACACATATAGATTTTATAGGTAGTCGATATAAGTTTTTTATAGTTTCTATTTCCCTTTTTGTTCTTACAGTAGGAGCTTTTATTTATAGAGGCGGCCCTAATTATGGTATAGATTTTACTGGTGGTATGATGATGCAAATTTCTTTTGAAAAAGAGTTAACTGATTTGCAAGATCTTCGCAACGCTATAGAAGATTCTAAAATAACATCTTTTGAAATTCAAACTTCAGAAAATTTAATTATGATAAGAGCAAAAAAAACTCTTCAGTCACAGGAAGAATTTGAAAAAAGCGTAAGTCAGTCTATTCAAAATAAGTTTCCTGACAACCCTATGAAGGTAGAGCGGATAGAATATGTGGGTCCGAGTGTCGGACAATATCTTTCCAAGCAAGCCTTATATTCATTCTTTTTTGCATTTTTGGGTATGATTGTTTATGTTGCTTTTAGGTTTAAGTCTAGTTTATGGGGAGTTGCTTCTGTTTTGGGTATTATCCATGATGTTGTTATTTCTTTTGGATTTGTAATTTTAGTAAATAAAGAAATTAATATAACAGTAGTTGCTGCTTTGCTTACAGTTGCGGGGTACTCAATAAACGACACAATAGTTTTGTTTGACAGGATTAAAGAAAATTTAAGGTTTGGAGCAAAAGAAACTTTTGCGAATATAATAAATAAAAGTATAAATGAAGTTTTAGTAAGGACAGTTGTAACTTCTTTAACTGTGTTTATAGTTTCTACTTCTTTATTCTTTTTTGGTGGAGAGGTCATACACACATTTGCTTATATAATGGTGATAGGTACTGTTCTTGGCGCATACTCTACAATATTTTTGTGTACCCCTTTAGTTTATGAGTGGGAATTGAGAAGAAATAATAGGTTAAAAATGGCTATTAAGCAAGGCGTGATAAACTCTAAGAAGAAATAATGAGAAAAATAAAAAATTTTAAAGTTAACTTACGTATAAAAGAAATTTCAAGAGTAGTAAAAAAACTTAATAATATCTCTGAAGTTTCTGTAGAATTTGAAGAAATTGTAAAGCACGGGTGTCGAGCATACTCTAAATTTTTACGTCCGTCGGCTGTTTATGATACTTTTTCGAAAGACTATTCTGTGCTGTTTAAAGAAAATACTACTTTATCAAAATTTGTAGCTTGCAGTGTGTTTTTTGTAACTGTTGGTGATAATCTTGAAGAAGAGTATAAATTAGATGCAAATGCTTTTGGAGAATATACTTCTACTATAGTATTTGCAGTAGCTATGGATGCTTTGGAGCAATCAAAAAATTTTATTCAAAGACTTATTTCAAATGAAGCTAAAGACGAAAGCTGTGAAATTTCAAGTAGAGAAGAAATAAATAAAAATATGTATGGTAAATTTTCAAAAATGGTGCCTGTTGAAAAGATTAATGTAGATATAGTCTCAGGAGAGTTTAGGCCTAAATATTCTGCTTGTGGATTGTTTTATTGGATGCCTTCTAAGAAAAAACAAAAAAACCAACTAAAAAAATCATATATATAAAAGTTTTGTAGTATAGAGCTTTATGTATTGCTTTTGTTTAAGTTTTAATAATAAAAATGTTAAAAATATACCTTGTCATATATAACATGCTGTTTGTAATGTCTTTGCCTATACTTGTTGCAGTTATTATGTTTAATAAAAAGTATAGGAAGGAGTTTTTTTATAAAATATTTGAACGTTTTGCGTTTTATGGAAATTTAATAAAACAACATGACAAACCTACAATTTGGATACATTGTGCATCCCTTGGCGAAGTGAGAGCAGTTGAACCTATCTTAGATAATTTAAAAGCTGATAATAATATAATTTTAACAACAATTACTAAAACGGGCAGAGAGTACGCTCAAAAAATAAAAAAAACGAACTTTGTTTTTCTATTTCCTGTTGATATTTATCCTATAATGCTTAAAGCATTTCGTATGATAAAGCCCGACATGATTATAATTGTAGAAACTGAACTCTGGCCAACATTGCTTTATACAGCCTTTAAAAAGAATGTGCTAGTTGTTACTGTAAATGGTAGGATGTCAGAAAAAGCTTTTAATATTTATAAAAAGCTAAGTTTTTTTTGGAAAGTCTTTGTGAATTTGATTTCTATTATTATTGCAAGAAGTAGTGATGATTCTGATAGATTCAAAATACTAAGAGAAAATAACAATGATGTTTTTACTTCAGGGAACATAAAATACGACAGAGATTTCTCTACAGATTTTAAAAGATCATCTATATCTTTAAAAGAAGAAGACTTTATTTTTACAGCTGGTAGTATACGAGACGGCGAAGAAGAAATTATTATAGATGCATTTAGTAAAATTAGATCCGAATTTGATAATGTAAAATTTTTTATTGCACCAAGGCATATTACAAAGATCAACGATATAATAAATTTTATTAAAAATAAAAATATAGAATACAGTTTGTTTTCTTCCAACAATTTCAAAAGTAATTTTATTTTAGTTGATGTTTTTGGAAAGCTACAGGAGATATATTCTATCTCAGATGTTTGTTATGTTGGCGGATCTATGGTTGACATGGGTGGGCAAAATCCTGTAGAACCTGCAGGTCTAGCAAAGCCAGTTCTTTTTGGTAAATATATGGATAATTTTGCTAGTGAATCTAAAATTCTTGTAAAAAATGGTGGAGCTCTAATAGTACAAGATTCTATTGATTTAGCTAGTAAAATAAAAGAACTTATATTAGATCATAAAATGTTAAAAAGTATGGGACAGAATGCTTTGGAAACTGTAGAAGCTCAAAAAGGTGCAGTTGCTTTTACAATAAATATGATAAAGAGCAAATTGTATGTCAAATAAAATTCTTCTAAAAATTATTACATTTTTAGCTAAGGTCATAGATAAAACTTTGATAAAAACAGCTTTAAACGATGATTTTCATTATCCCAAGCCTTCTATTTATGCTTTTTGGCATGGGAACGAATTTCCTATGATGATGTCTAATCAAAATAGGAATATAGTGATAATGGTAAGCTTGTCTAAAGACGGCCAAATGCTAGCAAGCCTATTAAAAAATTTTGGTTTTTTAACAGTACGAGGATCTTCTAGTAAAGGCGGTGGCCGTGCTTTAATAGAAATTATAAGATATGCTTGTAATGATTATTCTCTTGCTTTTGCTTGTGATGGGCCAAGGGGCCCTTATCATAAGCTTAAATCTGGGGTTGTCTACACAGCTCAAAAGACTAAAATGCCTCTTTTGCCTATAAATTGTTCTCCAAAACATAAAATAGTGTTTAAAAAAGCTTGGGATAAAACAATAATTCCTTTACCTTTTTCAAAGACAATACAAATGTATGGAAAACCAATTTATGTGCACAGTAATGACAATATAGACGAGAAAACTAAAGAAGTTGAAGAAGAATTAAATAGGTTGTTTAAATTTACAGATGAGTACTACTGGGGAAAAGATATACTAAAATATTTGCAATATCATCCTGCTCCTAAAATTCTGATTGTTCAGCCTAGCAGGATAGGGGATATAATATTTTCTTTACCAGTATTAAATGCTATAAAGGAAAAATACCCTAATGCAAGACTAAGTTGGATTGTAGATGAAAGGTGTTCTGAAATATTGGAAGGCACTCCCATTTTAGAAAATATTTTCATTTGGCACAGGAAACGAGTTTCTTTTAAATATTATAGATACTTGATGAAAAGTTTAAGGAAAGAAAAGTTTGATTTAAGTATAGATTTGCATGGACTTGCAAAATCAGCTTTACTTGTAAAGCTTGCAAATGCGCATTTCAAAATAGCGTCTTCATCTACAAATGGGATGAGAGAGTTTTCCTGGTTATTTTCAAAAGAAGTAAAGTCTTTATCGAACGAGCATTGTGTTGAACGTCATTTGGAGGTAGCAAAATACTTAGGATGTAAAGAAGAAATAAAATATCCAATATATATACCGGAAGAAAGTTTTCAAAGTGTCAGAGAAAAGTTGTTAAAAGAGAACATAAATTTAAAAAGTATTGCTGGTATTCATTCCGGTGGTGGTTGGATTTCTAGAAGATGGAGTAGTTATAAATTTGCAGTACTTGCAGCTAAGCTAAAAAAAGAAATAAATTTAGATATTGTTTTAGTTGGTGGTAAAGAAGGTGGCAGTAGTGAAAAATGTCTAAATGAAGAAATAAGAAGAGATTCTGGTATTAATATAGTAGATATGACAGGTAAATTTACATTAAAAGAATTGTGTGCTTTTTTATTGATGTGTAAGATTTTTGTTGGTAATGAAGCTGGACCAATGCACATAGCGACAGCTTTAAATGTTAACGCAGTTGCTATTTTAGGACCTACAGATGCTAAGCGTACAGGTCCGTATAAAGGCAATACTGCTATTATTCAGCATCAAGTACCTTGCCAGCCTTGCAGAAATAGAAATTGTAAAACAGTAATTTGTATGAAAGATATAACAGTTAAAGAAGTGTTTGAAACAATAAAAATGAAATTGGGTCTGTCTAAAAAAGCTAATGAGTGTAATTAGTGTAAATTTTTTAACGCAGTAGTGCCCAAAAAAGGTACAGCAAAGATATGGATTAAGATTTTTATAAGGATACAGTTATAGATTTAAAATATGAAAATTTTAATTGTTAAACCAAGTTCATTTGGAGATATTGTACAGGCTTTACCATGTGCTAATGCTTTAAAACAGGCTTATCGTGGGTGCCAAATAACGTGGGTTGTTTTTGATGATTGGAAACTTTTGCCTAAAATTTGTACGGATATAGATGAAGTTATTACTTGGAATAGAAAAGAAAATTTAAAAGGTTTTTTTGATGTTTTAAAAAAAGTTAGACAGACAAAATATGATATAGCAATAGACTTGCAAGGTCTTTTAAGAAGCGCGATCCTTACAAAATTTTCTAAATCTAAGATAAAAATTGGCGTTCCAGGCATGAAGGAATTTAGCAATATTTTAATTAAAGAAATATATCCTCAAAAATCGGAAATTAATGCTACTCTTAGAAACTTAGAAACAGTCCATTATTTAACAGGGCAGTCATTTGACCCTAAGGTAAATATAAAAATTAATGCAAATGTTGACAATATTATTAAAGACAATAAAATTTTGAAAAATTTTATTGTCTTTATGCCTTTTGCTAGAGGGAAAGGTAAAGATTGGGGAATTTTAAATTATCAAAAACTTAGTTCATTATTAAAAGTAAAATATGCAGATTTAAATATTGTTGTTTTGGGTTCAAATAACAATTATGGAAAAATAAAGTCAAGTAATGTTATAGACTTGTGTGGTAAAACAAATATTGATGAACTTGCAAGTATTTTAGTTAAATCTCGTGTTGCAGTTGGCGCAGATACAGGACCTATGCACTTAGCGTCTGTTTTAAGTGTTCCATCAGTTTTTATTTTTGGAATATCTGATATTAACGAAACTGCTCCACATATAGGCAAGTTTTCTTTACTTATAAATGAAAAGAAATCGAAAAATATAAAATCTATAAGTCCTAATATGGTTTTTGATGAGATACTAAAATGGATAAAATAATTTTTTTTCATATGAACCAACTAGGAGATTTGCTTTTTTCTTTGCCAGTTTTAAAAGCTGCTAAAGAAGAATTAAATTCTCAAAATTATTCTGTAATAAACCAAGGACTAGCTCCTATTTTGGTTGCCTCTGGTTTGGTTGACGGTTTTTTTGATAAAAATATGTATGATACAAAGTTTATAAGAAAGGAAAAATTTAATAGAGCTGTTTTGTTTTCAGAATCTCCGAAATCTTTGTTGCGTGCATTTTTTTCTAAAATAAGAGAGCGAGTTGGTTTTGAAACTGCATCTTTAAATTTTCTTCTAACAAAAAAGGTAAAAAGAACAGGAATTCCCTCTTTGTTTAATAACAAAGAATTAGGTACAACTATTGGATTAAAAAATATACAAGAAGATTATACACATATAATAAATATTCCTCAAGAAAATATCAATAATGTAATGAAATGGTTTAAAAAAAATAATTTAGATTCTTCAAAAACGATTGCTGTCTCTGTTGGAGCAAGCAAAAAGAGACAAGATAAATGTTTAGAGAATAGTAAATGGGTTAAAGTTATAGATATTTTATCTAAAAAAGGTTTTAGTTGTGTTCTTTCTGGAGCAGAATGGGAGGAAAAGCATTTAAAAAGAATAGTGCAAGAATGTAAAACTAACCCTAAATTATTTATTGTACAGGGAGGCATTTTAGATACTGCTGCATTTTTTAAGAAAAGTAGTTTGTTTTTGGGGATTGATTCAGGGGCTATGCATTTAGCAGCGGCTGTCGGCACAAAATGTGTAGGAGTGTTTGGATACACAGATCCCTTGCAAGTTGGCCCGATGCCTCTTGATAAGCATATTATAATAAAAAGAGATAACATTAGTTTGATAAGTCCAGAAGATATTGTTAACGTAATTTTATAAAAAGTAAAGGGTGGAAAAAATGTTAAAAAAGCAATGTAATGCCTCGGAGTTGCAAATCGAAAGAGCAAAGTTTAAGCCAGTTCTACCTGAGGTTTTGAAGAATGGGTTAAATGGCATGACTATTGTGAAAGGAAAATCAACAAAATCAATAGCTGATCAAGAAAAAGTTAAAGAGCTTTTTAAAAATACTTATGGATTGCCTACAGTTACATTTAAAAAGGGTAAAAATAAAACGTTTAAAAATAAAGCTATTAAAGTGGCTGTTGTTCTTTCTGGAGGACAGGCTCCAGGGGGACATAATGTAATTGCAGGTCTTTTTGATGGTCTAAAGAAAATAAATAAGAAAAATACCTTGATAGGTTATTTAGGTGGTCCATCTGGAATTTTAAACAACAAGTATCAGGAAATTACAGAGGATGTCCTTCGTGATTATAGAAATACAGGTGGTTTTGATTATATACAATCAGGACGTACTAAAATAGAAACGTCTGAGCAGTTTTGCTCGACAAAAGATAATCTTGCAATATGTAATGTTGACGCTCTTGTAGTTGTTGGAGGTGATGATTCAAATACAAATGCAGCGATGATAGCAGAATATATTAAAGAACAGGGAATAGATAAATACGTTATAGGTATTCCTAAAACAATTGACGGTGATTTGAAAAACAAATATATAGAGACTTCTTTTGGTTTTGATACAGCCACAAAAATTTACTCAGAACTTGTAGGTAACATCTGCAGAGATGCAAATTCTGCACGCAAATATTGGCATTTTGTCCGTCTTATGGGAAGAAGTGCATCTCATATTACTTTAGAAGTTGGTTTTAAAACTCAACCTAATATAGTTTTAATTGGCGAGGAAATTTTAGCCAAAAATATGACTCTTTCAAAAGTCGTTGATGGTATTGTAGATGTTATAGTTAAACGTTCTAAAGCTGGTAAAGATTTTGGTATTACTTTAGTTCCAGAAGGTGTTATAGAATTTATTCCAGAAATAAAAGAATTAATTTCTGCATTAAATGATATTTTGTCAGATAATAAAGATGAGTTTTCTAACTTAGATTCTATGGAAGACAAGAAAGAGTTTGTTTGTAAAAAACTTTCTGAAAAACTATCAGCGTTAATGTTAGAGCTTCCTGTAGGTATTGCTTCTCAAGTTATGTCAGAAAGAGACCCTCACGGCAATGTTGCAGTATCCTTGATAGAAACAGAAAAATTATTAATAGAAATGGTTCGCAAGAAACTTTCAGAATTGAAAAGAGATGGGCAATATACAGGCAAATTTTCAAGTATTACGCACTTTTTTGGATATGAGGGACGTTGTGGTATGCCGTCCAATTTTGATGCAAACTATACATATGCTTTAGGTTACAATGCGGCAATGTTGGTACTTAGCGGTTTTACCGGATACATGTCTTACATAAAGCACCTTACAAAACCTACAAAGAATTGGGAATGTGGAGGACTTCCTTTAACAATGATGATGAATATAGAGAAAAGAAGTGGAAAAGAAAAACCTGTTATACAAAAAGCATTAGTAGATTTAAAAGGTAGACCGTTTAAAGAGTTTACTAAAAATAGAGATAAATGGACAATTGGTGAAAATTATCTTTTTCCAGGTCCTATACAATATTTTGGTCCTAAAGATATCACTGAGATGACTACTAAAACTTTACAGTATGAACAAATAAAGAAGTAAACTTGTTTAAACCATTTAGTTAGTTCCTAAAACAAAGACAATAATATTTATTACTATCTTTGTTTTATTAGAACCTGTCTCTGATTTTGTTTAAGGAATCGATATTATTTCAATGTAAAAATACCATCAAATTCGTGAGAATCAATAGATACTTTATCTTTTTCTATACCTTTACTAAGTATAAACAATACATTACCTCCACCTTTAATACTGTAATTATAAGATGTTGGAAGTTTATCTATAGTTAAAGTTATATTTGCTCTAGAGTTTTCTATGTCTAGAGATTTAAAAATTCCACTTGCTTTTACGGGAGTGTCAACACTATCGATTTCAAGCTTTCCATTAAAGTTTGTTATGTTTACATTTCCAGCGGTACTATCTATATCTAAAAGTCCAGAGAACCTATCAATATTAATATTTGCTATTGTAGAATTAATTTCTAAATTAGATGTTTTAGGTACAGTCATATTTATTATTGTTTTATCTGTAATTTCAGAATCAATTAAATAAACATTCAGCTCTTTATCTTTAACAGATATTTGCCTATCTATATTTGGTGACTTATTTGGCGTAATATTAATTGTTATATCGTTGGTATTTGCAGGTTTTATATTTAATGTTCCATTATTTATCACGATGTCTATTTCTTTAATATCTTTTGCTGAAAATGAATATGATTCAGCAAATAAACAACAAGAAAAAATAAAGAAAGATATAACTACAAAAAAACTTTTCATAATATCTCCAATTATTAAATAATATTTTCTAATCGACATATTTTAGTATTTTTTTGTATAACAGTAAAGCTATTCAGGTCTCTATAAAAAGTTTACTATATATCCCTCCTGCGCTTTTTTGGTATTGCTACGTTAAAAATTTATATTTATCCACGATAAATCATGCATTTTTGCCATGCATTGTTAAAAAATCCATAACAATTATACGTTTTAGGATTTTTAGAGAACTGCATTTATATTTTTGGCTAAAACTAGTCAGCAGGTTATAATATCTATGTGTCATTTTTATTGACACTTTTTAGTATCTTTTTATACAATATGGAAATAAAATAACTTGAAAATATAAGAGGTTTTGATGATAGTACTTACAGGTGGAGCGGGTTTTATAGGCAGTTGCTTTCTTTGGAAATTAAATCAAGAGGGTATAAAGGATATTCTAGTTGTTGATCATCTTGATGGTAGTGAAAAATGGAAAAATTTGTTAGGTAAAAATTATTATGACTATATTCAGAAGAATGACTTTTTTAATGCAGTTATAACCAGGCGAGTCCCAAAGCCTGAAGCTATTATCCACCTTGGTGCATGTAGTTCTACAATTTTATCCGATGCGGATTATTATATAAAAAATAATTATGAATATTCCAAAGTTCTTGCTTTATGGGCTTTTGAATTAGACATCCCTTTTATTTATGCTTCATCTGCTGCTACTTATGGAGATGGGAGTAACGGTTATGATGATGACATATCAAAAATAAAAAGTTTGTCTCCTCTTAATATGTATGGTTTTTCAAAACACATGTTTGATTTATGGCTTTTAAATAATAACTATTTGAGTAAGACTACAGGTATTAAATTTTTTAATGTTTTTGGTCCAAATGAATATCATAAAGGTGATATGCGTAGTGTGATATGTAAAAACTATGAAACTGTTTTACATGACGGTTTAATAAAATTATTTAAGTCTTACAATCCTGAATACAAAGATGGTCAGCAAAAAAGAGATTTTGTATATATAAAAGACGTTGTAGAAATTATGTATTTTTTATTTAAAAATCCTTCAAAAACTGGAATATTTAATATTGGGACAGGTAAATCAAGAACATGGAATGATATAGTCAAATCTATGTTTTCTGCTGTGGGGAAAAAAGAAAACATAGAATATATAGATATGCCTGAAACGTTAAAGATTAAATATCAATATTTTACAGAAGCTAAGATGGATAATTTAAGAAAATTAGGATATACAAAACCATTTATGGAATTAGAAGATTCAGTAAAAGATTATTGTAGTTATTTAGAAAAAAAATCTTATTTATAATATGTTTTGGGGTGAAAATGAATAGCAAGCTTTTGAATCTTATAGACTTTTTTAAAAAACAGTCAGTTTTAGTTATTGGCGATACAATGATTGACAAATTTGTATGGGGGAAAGTTAAAAGAATTTCTCCTGAAGCCCCGGTCCCTGTAGTGGAAGTTACAAAGGAAACGCAAGTATTGGGAGGAGCGGCTAACGTCGCAAATAACATAATAGCCCTAGGTGCTAAAGCTTACATGGTAAGTATAATTGGTAATGATTTAAATGGAAAAGTTCTAATAGAGTTATTTAAAGAAAAAAAAGTCAATTCTGATTATTTAGTTTATGATGAAAAAAGGCCTACCATAGTAAAAACTAGAATTATTGCAGTAAGTCAACAGCTTGTTAGAGTTGACAAAGAAGTTAAAGGACAACTCGAACGTTGTACAGAAAACAAACTTATTTCTAGCATAGAGTCGCTTATCCCTAAGGTGGATGCTGTTATAATTTCAGATTATGGTAAGGGTGTTGTGTGTCAAAAAGTTTTAAAAAAGGCAATTGCTCTAGCAAGAAAATACAAAATTCCTGTAACAGTTGATCCTAAAGTGGAGCATTTTAAAAAATATAAAAAAATAACAACAATGACCCCGAATGAGAAAGAAGCAATTGAAGGAATGAATGCAAAAAATATAGAAACAGATTTTGAGGTAGCAAATTTAGGAAAAAGAATTTTAAAGACTTTAAATTCTGAATCTGTAGTTATTACCCGAGGTGAAAAGGGTATGACTCTAATTGAGTCAAATAATAAAATTACAAATATTCCAACAAGAGCAAAGGAAGTCTATGATGTTACAGGTGCTGGAGACACTGTTATTTCTACTATGACATTAGCTCTTGGGGCAAAAGCAGATTTATTGACCGCTGCAGAAATTGCAAATTTTGCAGCAGGAATAGTTGTGGCAAAATTAGGTACTGCTACTACAACTCCAGAAGAACTTAAGAACGTTATTGGGGAATTTTATAAATGAAAACAGCTGTTGTTATACCGTCTAGATATGGCTCTAGTCGTTTTCCTGGCAAACCTTTAGCATTAATTGGCAACAAGTTTCTTATACAGCATAGTCTTGAACGAGTAAAGATGTGCAAAGAAGTTGATTTTATAGCTGTTGCTACTGATGATAAACGTATTTTTAATGCTGTGGAAAACCTTGGTTTTAATGTTTTTATGACTCCAAAAACTTGTCAAAGTGGAACAGATAGAATTGCTTTTTTAGCTAAAAAAAGCTTAAGTAGGTACGATGTATTTATAAATGTGCAAGGTGATGAACCTTTGATAGATCCTGCTCTTATTGATGAACTTGTAAAATCTTTTAAAAAAGACAAAGCTTTGGAATATGTAACTGCTGCGTTTAAAATGAAAAATGCTGAGAGTATAAATAATCCTAACGTTGTAAAAGTTGTTTTTGATAAAAAGGGATATGCTCTTTATTTTTCTAGAAGCCCTATCCCGTATAATAGAGACAATATAAAAACTAATTATTATAAACATATAGGTATATATGGATACAAAAGAAACTTCTTGTTGGAGTTTTCAAAAAACAAAAAAACTATTTTAGAAAATACAGAAAATTTAGAGCAATTAAGAGCTTTAGAAAGTGGCAAGAAAATAAAAGTTGTTATTGCAAAGAGTGATTCTGTAGGAGTGGACACTCCAGAAGATATTTTAAAAGTAGAAAGGTGTTTATAAAAGGATATAAATAAAATGCAGAATAAATGCGTTAAGGTTGGCAGGAATATTTTTTTGTCGAACAGCGAGCCATTAGTAATTATAGCAGGTCCTTGTGTTATAGAAAGTGAAAATCATGCGTTTAAAATGGCAGTCAGTTTAAAAAAAATAACTTCACAATTGAAAATCCCTTTTGTTTTTAAGTCATCTTATGATAAAGCTAATCGTTCTTCAGTGCAGTCCTACAGAGGTCCTGGTATTGAGGAAGGATTAAAGATATTAGCTAAAATTAAAAAGGAATTAAAAATTCCTGTGATTACGGATGTTCATTTACCACAACAGGCTGCAAGAGTCGCAGAATTTGTAGATTTTTTACAAGTACCTGCTTTTTTATCGCGTCAAACAGATTTAATAAAAGCTTGCGCTGTTACGGGGAAACCTGTAAATGTAAAAAAAGGGCAATTTTTAGCTCCAGAAGATATGTTCAATGTCATTAAAAAATTTGAAAAGTTTGGAAATAATCAGGTTTCTTTAACAGAAAGAGGTGCATCATTTGGCTATCATAATTTAGTTGTTGATTTCAGAGGTTTAGAAATTATGAAGAATACAAAATATCCTGTTATTTTTGATGCAACTCATAGTGTGCAGTTTCCTGGAGGAGGAGGAACTTATACTGCTGGGAATAGAGAGTTTATAGTACCTCTTTCTAAAGCTGCAACAGCTCTTGGTATTTCTGCGCTTTTTATTGAAGTTCACGATAACCCTAATAAAGCGTTTTCTGATGGGGCGAATAGTTTAGATTTAAAAGATTTTAAAGAATTCATAAAAGCAATTAAAGCAATAGACAAGGTGGCTAAATGTCAAAAAATTTAATAAAAAGTACTCGACCGCAAGTTTGGAAACCAACGTATTCTTGGTATATTAAGGTTTTCTTAACAGTTTTTGTTTTGTTACTTATTTCATTTTTTGTACTAAATATTGTTTTGAAGCCGTATATGAGGAAAATCAATCCAGAATTGACGCCTTGGCTTAATAATAAACAAGTAAGTAGTAGCAACAATGGTTAATATATTAGAGATAGCAAAAAATATTAAGCTTTTAGTTTGCGATGTTGATGGAGTTCTAACAAAGGGAGAAATAATAATTTTTAATAATGGTGAAGAGATAAAGATTTGGAATGTTAAAGATGGAATGGGTTATAATCTTCTTTCAAAAAGTGGACTTAATATTCAAACAGCCTGGATAACAGGCAGAGGGTCATTACAAGTACAAAAAAGAGCAAAAGACATAAAAATAGACTACCTTGTAGAAAATTGCAATGATAAATTGAAAGCTTTAAATGATATGCTGAAAGTTATTGGTTTAAGTTTGTCAGAAGTCGCGTATATTGGTGATGATATTATAGATATATCTATTCTAAAAGTTGTTGGATTTTCGGCATGTCCTAAAGATGCTACTCAAGATGTAAAAAACAATTCTTTGTATGTTTCAGCTTTAAATGGTGGAGAAGGCATTGTAAGAGAGGTTATAGAAATAATTATGAAATCCCAAGGGGTTTGGGAAAAAGTTTTGGATAAATTTTTATGTTGAATTTTACAAAAATTAGAAGGAGATGTTATTATTACGGGGCTTTAATTTTCTCAAAAGCAGTTTTATTTATTCCGTACAAACTTTCAGTAGGTTATTTTAGTAAATTTTTTGGCGTTTTGGCTTATTTGGTTGCCATTGATGGTAAAAACATTGCAAAGAAAAATATAAAACGTTGTTTTCCTCAAAAAACTGATAGCGAAATTAGAAAACTGATCATTGAAATTTTTATTAATGAAGCTAAAAATTTTTTTGAACTTGCATATTTCCCAAAAATGGATTCTAAATTTTTAAATTCTATATCTACAGTTGAAAATGTGGATTTATTAAAAAAAAGTTTAAAAAAAGGTAATGGAGTTCTTCTTGTTAGTGCTCATGCTGGTAACTGGGAAATTGCTGCGGCTTCTATATCTGCATTAGGTTCACCACTTAACGTTGTTGCAAAGAAAATATATATAGATGAACTTAACGGTATGCTTGTACATTACAGAGCAAAAAAAAATGTAAAAGTTATTTTAAAAGAACGTTCTGATACAGGCATAAAGCTTTTAAGAGCTTTGAAAAGAGGCGAGATTATCGCTTTGCTTATAGATCAAGACACAAATGTTCCTGGTGTATTTGTTGATTTTTTTGGACAAAAAGCTTGGACACCTTCAGGACTTGCTGTTATGGCTTTGAAATCTAAAGCAGATATTTTGCTGGTGCTAGATCAGAGGGTAGATAAATATAACCATAAAACTATAATAAAAGGGCCCTTAACAATAGAATCTTCTGGAGATTTTAATACTGATGTTAAAAATCTTACACAAAAAGCTTCTTTGATTTTGGAGAAACATATAAAACAATATCCTTCTCAATGGGTTTGGTTTCATGATAGATGGAAAACAAGACCCAAAGAAGAAAATAACAAATAAGGATATTTTTATGAATAACTTAGAAAAATTAACTTTTGTTTTTATTCTTTTTACTTTTTGTATATTTTTTGGATGTAAAGAAAAAAAAGTTATTATAGAAGAAACTCCTCCCATATCAGAACAAACAATAGAAAAATTCACTGTTACTCAAACAAGAGAAGGTAAATTAAAAATGATTTTAGAAGCAGAATCTGCAACAATTAATGAAGAAAATCAAATTGCTAATTTAAAGTTGCCTATTATAAAGTTTTATACTAATGGAGAGTATGTTTCTACTCTTGTTGCTGAAAAAGCAAAAATAAATATGGAAACATACGATATAGAGGGTTTTGGTGAGTGTACCATAGATACTGCATATAATGAGCAACTTCAAACCACAGATTTAATGTATAATGCTTCTGAAGAGTTGATATATAGTACTCAAGATGTCAAAATCACAAAGCCAGGTCAAAAAATTTATGGTACAAGCTTTCAGTCTGATACAAAATTAGATGATATCGTAATAAAAAATCAAAGGACAGAAATTGACCAAGTTTAATATTCTAATTGTTGCTTTTTGTTTTTACAAGGGGATTTGTTTTGCAGACCAATTATTAGCAAAAACTGTTATAACTGGCGATACAATGGAAATAAAAAATGAAGGGAAAGTAACTATTTCTAAAGGGCATTCCGTAGCTATTAATAAGAATAGTGTTGTAAATGCTGACGAAATGTCTTACGATAAAGAAAAATCTTTAATTTCAGCTAGGGGCAATGTTAAACTATTTTCTAAAACTCAAGATTTAGAGTCTGTTGAAGTTTATGGCCAATACTCAAATTACAATCCAAATATTCAAAAGGGAAAAATTTGGGGTAATGTATTAGTAAAATATTTTGTTAATAATTCTACGTCTCCTTTAGTTTTACGTGCAAAAGAAATTTATATAGATAAAAATAAACAAGTTTTAGATGCGCGCAATGATGTTGTGGTTATAACTTCTTCTGGGACGATTCATGCTGATAATGGTAGATTTGATAAAAAAACTTTAGGGACTATTTTTAAAAAAGACAATAAAAAACCTGTAGCTCATGTTTTAAATGATGGGAAAGAAGAAACATATGAGGCAGATGAAATGATTTTTTTTAGCTCTAAAAAAGGTGGCCAGAAAATAGTTATGAAGGGTTCTGTTTTAGGAAAAATTAAAATGGAAGATAAAAAAGATGATATTAAAAACTGAAGAATTATTTAAAAAATATAAATATAGAATGGTTGTAAATGGTATAAGCATAAATGTAAAACGAGGCGAAGTTGTGGGCCTTTTAGGTCCAAATGGGGCAGGTAAAACAACGACGTTTTATATGACAGTGGGCATTATAAAGCCTTATGATGGTAGTGTGTACTTAAATAATGATGAAATAACAGATTGGCCCATGTATCAAAGAGCAAGAGCAGGCATTGGTTATCTTTCTCAAGAGTCGTCTATATTTCGCGGTCTTAGTGTTGAAGATAATTTGTTTGCTATAGCTCAGATGTTGCCAATTTCAAAGGCCCAACGAGAAGAAAAAGTAAATGCATTACTTTCAGATTTTGGTCTTACAAAGTTACGCAAACAATTGAGTACAACTTTGTCTGGAGGGGAAAAAAGAAGGTTAGAAATTGCAAGAGCTTTGATTACAGACCCTAAATTTTTACTTTTAGATGAACCTTTTGTTGGTATTGACCCTGTTACGGTTGACGATATTCAAAAAATTATAAAGGATTTAAAAGAAAGGGGATTGGGAATACTTATAACAGACCATAATGTAAGAGAGACTCTTGAAATTATAGATAGAGCTTATATAATTTATGAAGGTAAAATTTTACTTGAAGGAACTGCTTATGATTTACTAAATAGCCCAAAAGCTAGGAAAGTTTATCTTGGTGACAACTTTAAAATGTAATAAACATTGAAAGATTATAAACAAATTTTGTATATTTACGTACTACAAAGGAGATGAAAATGCAGATTAACATTACAGCTAGACACCTGAGGTTGACAGATGCTATTGATTCTTATGTACGCAAAAAGATTTCAAAATTTGGTAAGTTTTATGACGGAGATGATGTCTATTCACATGTGATTCTTTCAGTAGAAAAAAATAGACAGATAACAGAAATAGTTTTCCATATAGGGAAAATTTCATTTAGAGCAAAAGATCAATCGGAAGATTTATATGCATCAATAGACTTAGCTTCAGACAAACTTGAAAAACAACTCAAAAAACACAAAGAAATTTCAAAAGATCATAGAAAAGAGATATCAAAAGAACATGTAAACTTAGAGGAGATTTTTTCTTATGATGTTATGGATGATTCTATAACAAAAATTGCTGAGATAAAACGTTTTGATTTAAAACCTGTAAGCATAGAAGAAGCTATTGGTCAAATGGATAATCTAGGATACAGAGTTTATATGTTCAAAGACGGACAAAAAGATAAAATATGCGTGCTTTACAGGAATGATAGTGGTTCAATAGTTCTTTTAGAACCTAATGAAGTAATGTAGTAAAAAATAGGAGATACTCAGATGAAAATTATGGATTTTTTAAAACAAGATGCTATTATTGTTGATTTAAAAGCAACAGATAAAAAGGCAGCAATAATTGAATTAGTAGATAATTTAGAGAAAACAAAAAAAGTAAAAAAAGCTGATGAAATTATAAATGTAGTTTTGGAAAGGGAAAAATTAGGGTCAACAGGAATTGGTCAAGGTGTAGCTATTCCTCATGCTAAGACTGATGTATTGTCAGAGCAATTGGGAGTTTTAGGGATATCTCGTAAGGGAATAGAATTTAACTCTTTAGATGGGGAATTAGTCCATATAATTTTTCTTCTAGTAGGACCTGTAGAAGTGGTTGGTCAGCACTTAAAAGCGTTATCTAAAATCTCAAGATTATTTAAGGATAAATTTTTACGCCAAGCTATAAGAGAAGCTAAGACGACAGAAGAAGTTGTAAAAATTATACAACAAGAGGATGTATATTAAAACTGATGGATATACAAACTCTCCTTACTGAAAAAGCCAAAGATTTTAAACTTAAGCTTTTAGTAGGTCAAGGAGGCTTAAACAGAAAGATTTCAGTATCTGCTTTGAACAGGCCAGGTCTAGCCATCGCTGGTTTTTTTGAACATTTTCCATATGAACGTATACAGATTATAGGTATAATAGAATATACATATTTACAATCCTTAAGTTATGATAAACAATTGGATATTTTAAATAAAATTTTTTCTCATGAGAAATCGGCAGGTTGTATTTTAACAAGAAACTTAAAACCTACTGATGCAATGGTCAAAATTTTTTCTGATTTGAATATTCCTCTTTTAAGTACGGAATTAAAATCTTCTGCATTTATTGAAGATATGAGATATTATTTAGATGGGAAACTTGCTCCCTCAATTTCAATACATGCTGTTATGATAAATGTTTATGGACTTGGGGTTTTAATTGTTGGAAAATCTGGAATTGGAAAATCTGAATGTGCTATAGAGTTGGTAAAAAGAGGGCATAAGTTTGTTGCTGATGATGTTGTAAACATAAGAAAACGTTCTGGACGAATTTTAGTAGGTAGTGGTTTAGAGGTTACTAAGCATCTTATGGAGATAAGAGGCATAGGAATAATAGATGTTAAAAAGTTATTTGGTATAGGTAATATTTTGGATGAGTCTAAAATAGAACTTATAATAGAATTGGAAGAGTGGGAAAACTCAAAAGAATATGAGAGAATAGGTTTAGCGGACTCTTATACTGAATATTTAGATGTAAAGATCCCAAAAGTTGTACTTCCTGTAGCGCCAGGTCGTAACCTTGCTGTTTTAGTTGAAATTGCAAGTTTAAATCAAAGGTTTAAAGATAAAGGTTATTTTACTGCTAGAGATTTAGATGATAGGTTACAAAAAGAGATTAATAAAGGGTCTCTCTAAGAACTCTAGAAATAGTTTATGACTAAAATGTATATAATTTCAGGAATGTCTGGTGCTGGTAAAAGTCAAACTCTTAAAATTTTTGAAGATTTTGGGTTTGAGTGTATTGACAATATGCCTATTACAATGGTTCAGTCTTTTTTAGATGTTTGTCTTAAACATAAAGATAGATATAAAAATGTTGCAGTTACTATTGATTCTAGATTAGGTAAAGATCTATCTCAGTTTAAAAATATTCTTCTTGTTTTAAAAAATAAAAAAATTAAATATAAGGTTATTTTCCTAAACGCTTCTGATAAAGCTTTGTTAAGGCGTTATTCAGAAACACGTCGTAGACATCCTTTAGGCAAGTCTGTTTCTTTGGGCATATCTCTTGAGAGAAAAATTATAAAAGATGTTTTTGAAGTTGCAGATGAAGTTATAGACACTTCTGCTTTAACTATAGGTGAGTTAAAAAGAACTATCTCAGTAGTCGCAAAAATTAATCAGTCTGGAAAGCAATATCTGAATATATCTGTGGTTTCTTTTGGATATAAATATGGGATTCCTAATGATGCAGATATCGTATACGACGTACGTTTTATAACAAATCCAAATTATGTATATGATTTAAAATACAAAACAGGTCAAAATAAAGCTGTTAAAAAGTATATAGAAGAGCAAAAAGAATTTAGGGCTTTTTTTAGCAGATTTTCTAAATTACTAACATTTACTTTGCCATACTATATAAAAGAAGGTAAAAGTTACTTGACTATTGCAATTGGTTGTACTGGTGGTAGGCATAGATCAGTTTTTATTGCAGAAAAACTTATGACTTTTTTAAAAAATCATAAATATAAAGTGAAACTAAACCATAGAGATATACTGCAAAGTAAGTAAAATTACTTCTTTTATCATTGGAGAGTAATTGTGATTAAAATTGCTGTAGTAGCACATGGAAACCTTGCTAAATCTCTAGTTGATGCGGCAGAGCTTATAGTTGGTAGTCAAGAAAATCTTTACGCTATTTCTAATGGAAAAAATGGTAGTCTAGAATATTTGCAAGATAAAATAAAAAATTTTTTAAGTGATGTAATAGATAAAGATGGTATTTTAATACTTACAGATATGATGGGTGGTAGTCCGAACAACGCTTCTTGCAAAATGTTTGATACTTTTAATGTTGAAATTATTTCAGGCGTAAATCTTCCCATGTTATTATCTGCGATTTTTGCGAGTAAAAATGCTGAAAATATTTTACAATTATCCCAAAAAGTTTTTACTGAAAGCAAGAAAAGTATAATTAATGTTAGAAAGATTTTGTTTGAAAAAAATATGTTATCAAGAGAGTAAGATAGTGCCAATATCTTTGTTTAGAATAGATGACAGACTTGTTCATGGTCAGGTAGTTCAGGGGTGGCTTAAAGCTGTCTCTGTAGATATCCTTTTAGTAGCTTCGGATGTTGCAGCTCAAGATAAAATACAGCAAATGGTTATGGGAATGGCTGTTCCAAGCGATGTAAAACTTAAAGTAAAGAGCCTTAAAGATGCAGTCAATATTTTAAGTAGGATTGACAATAAAACTAGTGTTATGGTTTTGGTGGCAAGTCCAAGAGAAGCTTTTTATATATTAGAGCAGGGAATAAAGTTTAATTCTTTAAATATTGGAGGGATGCACTTTTTTGATGGTAAGAAACAGATTTTAAGCAATGTGTGTGCTGATAATACGGATATAAAATTTTTATATAAAATTTACCAAAGAGGAATTGATCTAGAACCAAGAATTTTGCCAAATGATGAGAGATTAAATATTATACCTTTAATAGAAAAGGAGTATCTAGCTTTATCTGAGGTGAGCAAATGAGCAAAGTTAAGTTTATTTTTTGTACACATAATCACCAGCCAATTGGTAATTTTGGTTGGGTCTTTGAAAAAGCTTATCAGTTATCTTATAAACCATTTTTAAATATTATATCTAAACATAGTGATATAAAATGGAACTTGCATTTAAGTGGAATTCTTTGGGAGTATTTAGAAAAAGAGCATAAGGAGTATGTTAAGAATATTAAAGACCTTGTTGAAAATAAAAAGATAGAAATACTATCTGGTGGATATTTTGAACCTATAATGTCTTCTATTCCAGATAGAGATAAACTTGGCCAAATAGAAAAATTAACAAAATATTTAAAAGATAAATTTGGATCAAATCAAGCAAATGGTATGTGGCTTGCAGAAAGAGTTTGGGAACCGTCTATGGCAAAAATTTTTGCTAAATCTAATATTAAATATACGGTTTTAGATGATTGCCACTTTGCAAATGCAGGTTTTAATATTGACAAATTAAATGGTTACTATACAACAGAAGAAGAAGGTTATAAATTAAATATATTTCCTATAAGTCAAAAAATGAGATATTTGATCCCTTTTTCTAATGTAGAGGAGACAATTGAATATTTTAAATATTTAATAAAGGAGAGCCCTATAGAGGATCCTGTCGTTGTTATGGCAGATGATGGTGAAAAATTTGGAATGTGGCCCAGCACATATAAACATGTTTATGAAAATAAATGGTTATACAATTTTTTAACTGCATTAGAAGATAATTCAGATATTGTAGAAACTGCAACTTTTAGTGAAATTTTAGAATTAAAGAAATCGTCTCAAAGAATATACTTGCCGTGCTCTTCTTACTTTGAAATGTCTCAGTGGTCATTACCATTTGATCACCAAGAAAATTTTGAAAAAGTTTTAAGTAGGAATACTTGTGATATTGAGACCAAAAAATTTTTACGAGGTGGATTTTGGAGAAATTTCCTTGTAAAGTACGAAGAAGTAAATAATATGCATAAAAAGATGTTATATATAAGTGACAAATTAGAATATTTAAAAGAGAATGATAAAAAAAGCTTTAAAAAAGCAAAAGATTTTTTATATGCAGGACAATGTAATTGTGCGTATTGGCATGGGGTTTTTGGAGGCGTTTATCTTCCACATTTGAGGAACGCTATTTATAGTAATATTATAAAAGCCGAAAATTGTTTTAATAAATCTATGTTCAAAAAGCCTTTTTGGAATATTTTTGACATAAATTGTGATAATCAAGATGAGTACTTGTATGAAAGTAAAACACAAAATATTTATGTGTCTGCATATTGTGGCGGCTCCATTTTTGAATGGGATGTTTTTAAAATTAACTACAATTTGTTGGATGTATTTACAAGGCGCTATGAGCCTTACCATAAAATGCTAAAAGAAAATATTGATAAAGCTGTGATAGCAGATGATAAGTCACAAGTGCAAAGCATACACAATGATGTTGTTAAAGTTAAAGAATTCGGATTAGAGAAATATCTTGTATATGATAATTATAAAAGAGCATCCTTAATCGACCATTTTTTTTCATGTGATGTAGAATACGATGCTTGTGTTTTTGGGAATTATCAAGAAAAAGGTGATTTTGTGTCAGGTAAATATGAAGTAAAATTAGTTAATATGAGAAAGTTTTTAAAAAAGCAGGCAAAGCTTAGCTTATGTCGTTATGGTAATGTTGATGGGAAGAACGTGAAGCTTGTTAAAGAAATTTTTCCATTAATAAATGGTTATCATGTGGATTACTCTATAAAAAATAATTGTAGTGATAATTTTGAAATTTATTTTGCGCCAGAACAAATGTTTGCTTTTTCTGCCAAAACAGGAGATGATGCGGGCCATTTAAAAAATGTTGAAGTATGGAAAAGGTATGATGATTATCTCAAAATAGAAGTTGAACTTAAATTGTCTGAAAAATGTGATTTGTTTGTTTACCCAGTGGAGACTGTTATCAATTCTGACAATGGTTATGAAAGAACATATCAGGGAACAGCTGTTATTCCATTAGTTAGGTGTAGCATAGAGCCAGGCAAAGATAGAAAATTTTCTATGGAAACAGTTGTAAATTTTAAATAGTGGTTTTAGAGACACTCAAGTGTATAGGTGACCTATGACAGACAGTATATTTTTTTATGCTTTAGTAGGTGCGTTTTGTAGTATGGACATAACTTTTTTTGGACAATTTATGATTTGTCGACCTATATTTTGTGCTCCTATTGCGGGCTACTTTATGGGAGATATTAATACAGGACTTTGGATAGGTATGATTGTAGAATTGCATTGGATAAATGCTATTCCAATGGGAGTGATAGTTCCAGTCGATGTTTCTCTAATTAGCATTTTGTCTACTTTTTGGGCTTGCAGGTATTTTATTGGAATGCAAGAAGCAGCAGTTTTTGCTTTAGTTTTAGCTATTCCCTTTGCGTATTTTTATAGAGATATGGATATTTCTGGGAGAAATTTTAATATTAAAATTATGCATTTTATTGAAAATGGTATAAAAAATCAAAAATATTTGCGAATGTATGCAGGTATATATTTTGGTTTTTTTCTTTTTACAGCAAGACTATTTTTGTTTTATTTGTTTGCTATATATGTTGGAGGGATGATATATTCGGGTCTTTATTTGCAACTTTCTCAATTTATTATTTTAGGTTTAAGAAATGCTTGGTATTTGCTCCCAGTAGTGGGTTTTGCCTTAGTTATAAAAGAATTTAATATCTTTAGAAAACTTTTTTGTAAGGAACTTTAAGATGATTAAAGTATATTTAAAAATGTTTATAAGATCTTTTTTTCTTCAAGCATTATGGAATTTTGAAAGAATGCAAAACATAGGTTTTATTTATATCTTAAAGCCGTTTTTAGATAAAGTTTATTTAGATGATAAATCTAAGCAAGAAGCCTTAATGAGACATGCAGGTTATTTTAATACTCACCCATACATGGCAAATTTATTAATTGCTATAGTTGCAAGCTTAGAAAAAGATAAAAGTGAAAATAAAGAGGATGCGATTAATATAAGTAGCATTAAAAATCAAATGGCAGGACCACTAGCAGCTATTGGTGATTCATTATTTTTTGGCACGTTAAGACCTTTAGTAGCTTGTTTTAGTATTTTAATTATGTTGCTCTTTATGAAATTTCTAGATCAGAATTTTCAAAAGTATGCGATTTTTGTCCCTATTATTTTTATTATTACTTATAATATTTTTCATATAGCTTCTAGAGCTTGGCTTATGTTTATAGGATTTAAATTTAATAGAGACAGTTTATCTATAATATCAAGTGTTAAAATTTTAATGCCTATAATAAAATATATTGGATTTTTTATTTCTACAGTTGCGTTATTTGTGTATTTGCTGATTTTTAAATCTAGCCCTATAAGTAGTTTGTTTTTTGGAAGTAAAGAAAATGACTTAGCTATATATATAATAGTTTTTTTGTTTTCAATAGTTTTTAATAGATTTGGAGTAGTTTTTTTAATTTATAGTGTAATAATTATATGTTCTTTAATATCATATTTAAGGATTTAAAAATGAAAGAAAAAATTATTACAGTTTCTAATAAAATGGGCTTGCATGCAAGACCTGCGGCTATGCTTGTTCAAGTTGCAAGTAAATATCAATCTTCTGTGAAAATTATAAAGGATAACTTTGACATAGATGCAAAGAGTATTATGGGAATTATGACTTTAGCTGCAGGGCAGGGAAGTCAACTTAAATTTGTGGCAGACGGATCAGATGAAAATGAAGTTTTAACTGAGCTTGAATGTTTGTTTAAGTCTAATTTCAGTGAATAAAAGGAAATTAAAATGTCAAAACTGGAAAATATCATTTTAAAAGGGATCGCAGCTTCTGGAGGTGTTAGTGTAGGAAAAGCGTTTCTTTTAGACGACGATGATATTTGTTTGATTTATAGAGAAATTCCTAAAAATGCAAGAGAAAATGAAAAGAAACGCTTTGATGATGCGATTGAGAAAACAAGACAAGAATTTAAAGAAATTTATAATAAAATTAATGATATTTTAGGTGAAAATTATGCTCATATAGCAGATACTCATATTTTGATTTTAGATGATATGAATATGAGAAAAGATGTTTATAAGCTTATAGAAGAAGGTAGTAATGCAGAATATGCAATATTTAAAGTAATGGATAAGGTTATTCGTTCTTTTGAGTCAATTAAAGATGACTATTTTAAAGAGAGAAAAGTTGATATTCAAGAAGTTGCTAAAAAGATTTTAACGAATTTACTTGGAAAACGAAAAAGGAGTTTTAGAGATTTAAAAAAAAATTCTATAGTTGTTGCTCATAATTTGACCCCTGCAGACACTGTTACAATAAAAGAAAAACTAATCAAAGGTTTTATTACAGATGTTGGTGGAAAAACTTCACATACTGCTATTATGGCACAGGGATTGGGTATACCTGCTGTTGTTGGTTTAAAAGTTGTATCTTCTCAAATAAGAACAGGTGATACAATAATACTAAATGGAAATACTGGTGAAGTGATATTAAATCCGTCTGCTGAGTTATTAGAAAAGTATCAAAAAGAATATGATAGGCAGAATGAAGTTATAAAAGAGCTAAAGAAATTAAAAGATTTACCTATTGAAACGTTAGATAAGCGTAGTGTATTAATTTTTGCAAATATTGACAATCCTGATGAAGTATCTTCTGTTTTAAATAATGAAGCAAAAGGGATAGGTCTTTATAGAACAGAATTTATGTATTTTAACCGCAATAGTATTCCATGTGAACAGGAACATTTTGAGGCGTATTATAGAGTTGTAAAAGAAATGTCAGGATATCCTACAACTATAAGGACTGTAGATTTGGGTGGAGATAAGCTTGCAAAGTTTGGACTCTTAAAGCTTGGACGAGAGCAAAATCCATTTTTAGGGTTAAGGGCTATAAGATTATGTCTTAAATATCCTGATGATATTTTTATTCCTCAATTGAGAGGTATTTTAAGAGCTTCTGCTTTTGGAAAAGTAAGACTTATGTATCCTATGATATCAGGTCTTGATGAGCTTCGTGATGCAAATAAAATACTTCAAGATGTCAAACAAGACTTAAGAAAAAGTAATGTAAGTTTTGATGAGGATATGGAAGTTGGCACAATGATAGAAATACCATCTGCGGCTGTTATTATGGACATGATAGCTAAAGAAGTAGATTTTGTTTCAATAGGGACTAATGATTTGATACAATATACTTTAGCAGTTGATAGAATAAATGAAAATGTTGCTAATATCTATAATCCTATGCATCCTGCAGTTTTGAGGCTTATAAAGCATATTATAGATAATGCTCATAAAGAAAAAATAGAAGTTGGTATGTGTGGTGAAATGGCAGGAGATCCATATTATACGCCTATCCTTTTAGGATTTGGTCTTGATGAGTTTAGTGTATCGCCATTTCAAGTTCTTAAAATAAAAAAAGTTATATGTGGTGTATCTTTTGAACAAGCAAGAGCAATATCAGCTAAAATTTTAAAATGTGGAGATAAAGAATCCATTTCAAAAATAGTGAGTGCGATACAAATGATCTAAAAATAAATTTTGTCAGGTATATAATTTTAAGATTTAAAGGAAATTCTTATGGAAAATATTATAAGTAATGACTCTGAAGAAATTGAATCTGTTGTAGCTATGTTACGCAATTTTGCGCCAAAAGAGCCAATAGAAAATGCTGTTATATATTTTTGGGAGAGTCATAATAAGCATTCTGATGAAAAAATGAAAACACAAGCTACAGCTGACTTAATTTATAAAGAATTTGATCTACTTTTTTGTGAAAAATACGAAGTACGTACAGGATATTTAAGTCGTTGGAATTATATGCCAAAACCTTTAGAAATATGCAGTAAAGATGAAATAGCAAAAGCTATAATTAGAGGTAAAGAAGAAGAATCTGAATGGCTTAATAGATGCCAACCTGATTTTCCAGATTTTATAAAGAAAGATTGGCAAGATTGTATATCTGGAGAGAAAAATCCATACTATGAGAGTTGCAAAAGTCTTGTTATTAAAAAGATAAATAGTGATGAAATTTTTGCTAATGCTTTTAGTAAAAGTGTTGATGAATTTTTATCTACTCATAATACTGACAGAATAAATTGTAATTCATATATTATAGAAGAAACTTCATGGATACTTACGCTTCCATTGTTACATTTAAATAAGCCTATATATTTGGTACACATCGGAAGTGCTAATAGTGCTGTTGTAGCAATGTTTCATCATTTCTCGAATCTTCAAAAAGCAGTAAAGTGGTTATCTCCTCGCTTTAGTGTAAGTAAATTTCAAAATGCTTCTGAATTTTTGTTGGATTATAGAAATGCTTTACATGTCGGGCACTCATATGCGGTTGAAAATAAACAAATTGTACAAGAAGTAGAAATTTTTAAGAAACAAAAAGAGCAAAATTTAAAAAATTCAGAAAAATTATTGAAAAATGAGTCTATAAAAAATAATTTATTGAGTTCTATCATTGATGAAATACCGTGTCATCTGTATTGGTTGGATTATAATAATGTTTATCAAGGCTGTAATTATATACAAGCTAAAACTTTAGGATTGAGTTGTTCTGTTGATATTATTGGAAAAACTAATTATGATTTACATAGTGTTGATGAAGCAAATAAGTTAAATGAGATTAACTATGCTGTTATGAGCACAGGTCACATATATGAGAGTGAAGATACAATTTCTTTAGATGGCCAATTTAAAAAGTTTTTATCGAAAAAAACACCTCTTTTCGATGCGGTAGGGAAAGTTATTGGGTTGTTAGGAGTCTCTTTTGACATAACAGACAAGAAAAGAGCAGAAGAGTTGGAGAGACAAAAAGGATTATATGAAATAGCAAAGGGAGTAGCACATGACATATGTTCGCCACTAGCAGCATTAGAGATGGTAAAATA
>NZ_JAITJM010000034.1:0-11910 GCF_031278955.1 Candidatus Endomicrobiellum cubanum
AGGAGTTGTCCTCTATACAAGTATATATTATTTTACATAATTAGAGTATATTATGTAAAATAATATAGTAAAAAGATGTTTAGAGTATTATTTATGTTAAGATATAAAGAAAAGATAAAGTCTTTTATAGAAGAGAATATGTATTAAATAGATTTATATTATTGCTTTTTCTTTCGGGGGAACCCAAAAGGTCAAGTCAGGAGAACTTGAAATTAAAATACTTGAGTTTTCATACAGAAAGCTGTTTGACTTAATGAAGAATATTAAGGATTGTTATGTAATGGTGCCGAGGGTGGGACTTGAACCCACACGCCGCCAAAGCGACTCGAGATTTTGAGTCTCGCGTGTCTGCCATTCCACCACCTCGGCTTTAAATAACATTTGCTTTACAAATTATAAATATTCTATAATAAAACGATTTACAAGTCAATTTTTTAAGACGATATATGTGATGGTAATTGCAAAATGCTTCAAGATTTAGTAGTAATTAGTATTATTGTATTAGCAGTTATTCTCCTGATAAGACTCATAATAAAAAATAACTGTAATTGTTGTAAGAAGGATAAAAAATGTTCTGGTTGCCAGGGTAATTGTTTATTTAAAAAATAATTGCAGGAGGCATTTTCTATGAAGTGTTTTTTTTCGTCTTGCATGTTGGTGTTTTTTCTATGTAGTTTGTGTCCTCTTAATTATCTAAATGCTTGTACAACGATGATTGTTACAAAAGGTGCAAGTACAGATGGGAGTACTTTTGTAGCTCATAGTGACGATGACGATTTAGCAGATCAAAGCATTATTTATGTTCCGGCCAAAGATTGGCCCAAAGGTGCAAAAAGGCCAGTTCATGGTAGTGCTGTAGCAAATGGAGACCTTCCAAAATTTAAAGATTTTTCTGAACCTCGTTTAGTAGATTCATCTCGTTCTCCGGATTATGCACATCCTGGATATCCAAAATCAGTACCTTTAGACTATATTCCGCAAGTTCCACATACCTACGCTTATTTGGATGGTAATTATGGTATAGTCAATGAGTATGGTCTTATGTTTGGAGAATGTACAGATGGAGCAAAAGTTACAAATAATCCAGAGCCTGGCAAACGTATTTTTTATTCTTCAGAACTTTCTAGAGTAGCTCTTGAACGTTGTAGAACAGCCAGGGATGCTATACAGCTTATAGGGGATCTTATAGAACATTATGGATATTATGGTACGGGTGAAACTTTACCTGTGGCAGATTCTCAAGAAGCTTGGGTTATAGAAATGGCTCCTTCTCCAGAAGGTACGGGTGGTCTTTGGGTAGCACAACGTGTTCCGGACGGAGAATTTTTTGTCGCAGCTAATGAGTTTAGAATTAGAGATATAGTTCCTGGAAATCCTGATCAGATGTATGCTAGATCTCTTTTTAATGTTGTAGAGCGCACAGGTATTCGCAGTCCTAAAGATAAAAAGAAACCAATGGATTGGTTAACAACTGTAAGTAAAGGAGAGTATAGCCACCCCTATTATTCTTTACGTAGAGTTTGGAGAGCTTTTTCTTTGGCAGCGCCTTCTTTAAAACTTTCACCTTGGGTTCAAGATGGGACCACAAGAGCTTATCCATTTTCTGTTAAACCAGATGCAAAAATGAATCTTTCTGATATAAAGAAAATTTATCGTGATCATTATGAAGGCACAGAATTTGATTTAACGAAAGGTATTGCTGCTGGTCCGTTTGGATGTCCTAATAGATATTTAGGACCTAAAGATCCTAGCGGAGATGTAGGAGATCCAAGTGTTAAACTCGAAGGCGCCTGGGAAAGACCAATATCTATGTTTTACACAGGATATGTTTTTATTAATCAATTAAAGCCGAATGCACAGTTTCCCTTAAACGTAGTATCATGGATAGCTTTAAATACTCCAGCGGAATCTGTCTTTGTGCCACTTGCAGTAGCTAAAACTCCTAGACCTTATGTAAATGCCAATCCTAAGAAATATGACCCTAATTCTGCATGGTGGACATATAATTTGATTGGAGAATATTCAAATATTAAATATAGCTATATGATCAAAGATATACAGTCAAAAGCTCTAAAAGATGAAGAAAGTTCTGAAAGAATAGTAAACGATTTAACCTACAGATTAGAAAATATAGCAAAAACAACCCCCAAAAAAGCTATTGATGAATTTTCAAAAGCTTTAAACCAAAATGCTGAAAGGATTTGTAAAGATTGGCAAAACTTTTTTATTGAACTTCACTTTAAATACAATCAAGGTTTTATAAATTCTTCAGATAAGATGGCTCAAAAAGTTGGGTATAGTCAAGATTGGCTAAAGTACACAAATTATAAACAAGGACCTACAACATACAGAAAAAAATAAATGAAAAGAGAATAAATAAAAATGATTAAAATTAAAAGAACAGTAGTTTTAAGTTTGTTTATATTTTTTGTTTTATCTATACAAAATATGCAAAATGCTTTTTCAGCGACTAACACAGATGATGTTTCATCTAACTTAGGTGTAGATGTTAATGGCTACTTGGCTTTTGTTTTACAAGGTAGTCCAAGACGTAATGTGCCAAATAAGTTTCAAGGGGTATTTGATGGAGCATTTTTAGGTGCTTTGTATGCTACAAAGCATGTTACAGAAAATTCTCTAATACGCACGCATTTTAGAGTAATAAAAGGTGTAGGTATAAATGATAAATTTTTATTGTATACTTCTTTAGATTCTTGTGTAGGCACAAAAGATAACTCAACAGATGGGTTCCTTGAGCTAGCTGAAGTGCTTTGGGAACAAAAGCTATTTAATAAAAAAATGACGATAGATTTTGGCAAGTTAAATCCTACGCTTTATTTTGATTGTAACAGAGTCGCAAATGACGGCAGTTATCAGTTTTTAGCATCAATGTTTGTGAATAATGTTGCCGTCCCATTTCCTAGCTATACCCTAGGGTTAAGAGTAAGATATTCTGTTTTTGATTTTTTAGATCTAGATTATGCGTATTTTAATAGAGATGATAACGTTTGGTCTGATCTTGGCACAAATAATAGTAATTTTTTTGAAATTACTTATAGCCTCTGTGATAACGGAAAGTATCGTTTTCTTTTATGGAAAGACTTTCAAAATGAATACGCACAGGGTTTTGGGTTTAATTTAGAGCAATCTCTGAGCAAAAGTATAATATTGTTTAGTAGAATAGGGTATCAGAATAGTAATAGTCCTTATATTATTGACAACACTTACTGTAACAAATCTTATAGTGTAGGACTCCAATTGAATGGTAATGGTTGGAATAGATTAGAAGATACACTGGGTATAGCTATTGGCCAAAATTTTGTAGAGAAAAATTCGTATAAAACACCTGAAACTCAAACTGAAATGTATTATAAATATGTACTTAATAATTCTTTACATATAAGTCCGATTATTCAATATGTAGACTGTCCTTATTCAAACATTGCTAATGGATTGACAACAACAAAAAATATTTTTACACTTGGCATCAGAACAAATATAACATTTTAGAAGATTGTGAGTTTTTTCTAAAATTTTTTGGAGCTAGCGGGAATTGAACCCGCATCTTATCGTTGCGAACGATACGTTCTCCCGTTTAACTATAGCCCCATATACCCATATAATAACTAAGTATGTAATTGTAGCAATATTTTTATAATCAACTCAAATGATTTTTTGATATGGTGGATTATTAGGAGGTTATATGTATAGGATTGCAGATTTATTTTCAAAATTTTCTTTAGTATTTATGTTGTTGTTTGTAGCAAGCAGTGTATTATATAGTGTCCAAAAAATAAATAATGTACAACGAATACAACAACAATCTGTAACTAATGAACTTGTCAAAATTTTAGAGAAAAGTCCTGAAATTAAAGATTTGTTAATTAAATCTATAGAATCTGCTAAGAAGATAAATCCTGACATAAAGAGTAACCCAGCGCAAACGTTAGAAGATTGGTACACATATATAGATTGGTCTTTAAAGGCAATGCCTTGGAAAGATTTACGTAAAGAGTACTTCCCTGGAATTTTTGAAGGCCTTGATCAAGGCCTAGATTATTTCTATTTTATTTTAGACCAACCTTTAGAGGAGCTTAAGGGGAAAGGACTCTATTATAATAGTTTGCAATATTATGAGCCTATACGTTCTTGGGTTATTAAGTATGTGAAGCAATACGGTGCACATCTTGATACTAGAGAATCATGGAATTTAGACTATTATGATGCAATATATAACGATTTTCGTTTTGGCTTTAAAGACCATGACTGGTACGAAGATCCTGACAATTGGCGTACATTTAACGACTTTTTTTCAAGGCATTTAAAGTCACCAAGTGCACGACCCATTGCAGATAAGGATGATGACTCTGTAATAGTATCTCCTGCAGACTCTGTTCCAGAAGGTGTTTGGCGTATAGATATGAACGCAAACATTGTGCAGAAAGAGGGTGTTAAAATTAAAAGCAGTATATATTACTATATTCCAAAACTATTAGGCGAAACAGAAGATAGTCCTTATAGAGAAACATTTGATGGAGGTTATTTAACACATACTTTTCTTAATGTTCAGGATTATCATAGATTTCATTTTCCGGTTAGTGGAATTGTAAAAAAAGTTCGTATAATAACTCAAGATAATGCAGTTGGTGGAGTTACAATTTGGGACCCAAAATTAAAAAAGTATGTTCTTGATAGTCGTGTCCCTGGATGGCAATCGATAGAAACGAGGGGACTTGTTATTTTAGAAACAAAGGATTATGGAACTGTTGCGCTACTTCCAGTTGGAATGTCTCAAGTTAATTCCGTTAAATTTGAAAATAATGTTAAAGTAGGAAAATATTTTTCTAAAGGAGATCCATTAGGGTATTTCTTATTTGGAGGGTCAGATTTTATTATGCTTTTTCAAAAAAAATCTGGTTTTCAAATAACTGCTCCAAAAGAAAAAGATGGCACATATAAACATATTTTAATGGGTGAAAAATACGGTACTTTTAATAAAAAATAAAGCTTGTTCTGTATTCATTTTGCTTGCATTTTCATTCTTTTCTCTCCTAATAAAATTAGAAAAAATACTATACTATCATAGTATCAAGAAGTGTAGTATAAATATTATGCATTAAACATGGATAAAATAAAAATATGCTTACTATATTTAGGATCAGTAATAACATTTGTTTCTTGCAAGAATAATTCTTCAACTGGAGACATAGTAGCTAGAAATGATAAAAATGTTACGATAGATGCTACAGATTTATCAAAAGTTGTAGGAGATTTACAAAGGTTTCGTTTAGCTCAAACTCAGTCGCAGCTATCTGCTGTTGAGTCTGAGCTTTCAAATGGCAAAAAGACTAACCATTGGATTTGGTACATTTTTCCTCAAATTGATGGTCTTGTTGCTAATCCCAGTTCAATAAATAAATATTACAGCATAAAAACTAGAAAAGAAGCTATAGCTTATCTTAATGATGTTTTTTTATCTAGCAATTTAAAAAAGCATGTAGCTTTAGTAAGAGGGCATAGTAAAACTAAAACATTAAACCAAATTTTTGATGGGGATAATATTAAATTTAGGTCTTCAATGACTTTATTTGGGCAAATAATACGCGAAGAAAGTTGTTTTTCTGGACAGGAAAATATTTTTTTTGGAGTATTAACAGATTTTAATGAAAACAAAGATATTAAAACGTTAGACTTAATGCAGCAAGATTTCTTCAACAGATAATAGGGTGTCTCTAAAAACCATAACGCATATTCTTACTGCGCCCTTTTTTGATACTGCTGCGTTAAAAAACTTGTGCCACGATAAATCCTGTTGCATTGTCAAAAAATTTCTCTAACTTATACGCATTAGGGTTTCTAGAGACACCCTATCATTTTATAAAGAAGTTATTTAATAAAACCATTTAAAAAAATTATTATATTTGCTAAACTTACCTCAAATGAAAATATGAGGTATTTTTTATGTCTTATCTTGTTTTAGCTAGAAAGTTTAGACCTCAAACTTTTGATGATGTTATAGGTCAAGAACATATTTTACAAACTCTTAAGAATGCAATTTCTCAGGACCGTATAGCTCATGCTTACTTATTTAGTGGCCCTAGGGGCTGTGGGAAAACAACAATGGCAAGAATTCTTGCTAAAGCTTTAAACTGTAAAAATAGAACTTTTACAGAGCCTTGTGGAGAATGCCAAAATTGTATAGAAATTTCAAAAAGTTCAAGCGTTGATGTATTAGAAATAGATGGTGCCTCAAACAATGGTATAGATGAAATAAGAACTCTACGAGAGAATGTAAAATTTGCTAGCGCAAATTCAAAATATAAAATTTATATCATAGATGAAGCTCATCAAATAACTACTCAAGCTTTTAATGCATTACTTAAAACGCTTGAAGAGCCTCCTGAACATGTTGTTTTTATTTTAGCTACTACAGAACAACATAAGATTCCTGTTACAATTCTTTCAAGATGTCAGAAATATAGGTTTAAGCTCATACCACCAGAACAAATGATTAAATCCATAAAAACTATTGCTCAGAAAGAAAATTTCCAAATAGATGACGATGCTTTAAACATAGTTACAACTGCTTCAGGTGGTTCCATGAGAGATGCTTTAAGTCTTTTGGATCAAGCTATATCATCATGTTCAGGTAAAATAACTGGAGATTATATAAGAGATTTACTTGGACTTCTTCCAAAAGACATTATTGCTTCTGTTACAGAAAGTATTGCTAAAGGCCAAGTACAATCTATTTTAAAAGCTGTAAAAGAAATTATAGAACAAGGTTATAACATTTTACAATTTGCAAGAGATTTACGTAATCATTTAAGACAGGTTATGATTTACTCTATAAATACTGAAGTTTCAGAAATTTCCTCTGAAGATAAAAAACTTTTTGAAGTGCAAAAAAGTTTGTTTTCTATTTCTTGTCATGTGCGTATGAGCAATCTTTTATCAAGAGCTTTAGATGAAATGCGTTGGAGTGACGATCCTAGAATGGTTTTAGAAATGTATCTTTTAAAAATGGCAGAGCCTTATTATAATATTGGTGAGCTTATAGACAAGATAAATGATTTAGAAAAAAGCATACAAGCAAATTGTACAAATGCAAATTATTCTATAAAGGGAAAATCTATAGCAAACAAGGAATCAGTAGATGATGTTACTTCCTCGGCAGATTTAATAAGTGTTTGGACAGAAATTGTTGATGAAATGGTAAAAAAACATCCTCTTACAGCTCAATCTTTGAAAAAGACTTTTATAAAAGTGTTAGGGAATTCTTCTATACAACTTTCAACTGCAAGGCAATTTGATTATGAGAGTCTTTTAGAATTTAAAGAGCAAATATCTAAGCTTTTTAAACGAAAAACAGGTTTTGAAGTGTTAATTAAAATCGTTATTGAAAAGGATGAACAAGCTTATATTTTAGAGAAGGAAGATATAGTTATTACTCAAGAAAGTTCCTCACCTATTAGAGAGTATGTTGTAAAAGAGGATTTTCAAGAAACGTCTAAAACTGCAATACCAAAACATATAGAAGAAATAGCAAAAAAATTTGGTTCTATAGCTAAGAAAGTTTAAGGACAATAGAATAAGATGAATAGACCTATGTTAGTAGAGAAAATGGTAGATGTAATAAAGAAGTTGCCAGGTGTAGGACCTAAAATGGCTGAACGTTTAAGTTATCATATACTTAAAATGCCTGAAAATGAAGTTGAAAAACTTTTAGATTCTATACAAAAAGCTAGGCAAAGGATAAAGAGTTGTAGTTCTTGTTATAATTTAAGCGAACAAGATCCCTGTCCAATATGTTCTGACACTTCAAGAGAAAAGCGTATTTTGTGTGTTGTAGAGACTCCTCAAGACTTAATAGCTGTAGGTAAGGTTAAAGAGTATAATGGTCTTTATTTTGTTTTAGGTGGTGCACTATCACCATTAGAAGCTGTAGGGCCTAAAGATATAAGAATTGATAAGTTAATAAAAAAATTAAAAACTGATAACATTGGCGAGGTAATCATTGCTACAGATACAGATTCTAAAGGCGAAATAACTGCCATATATCTTGCTGAGATTATAAAAAAGCTAAATATCAAAGTTACACGACTTGGCTACGGACTCCCTATGGGTGGAGATATTGAGTATGCCGATGAAGTAACCATTTCTCGTGCAATCGCAGGTCGCAAAGAGATGTAATTGTGCATCAATTTTTTAGAAAGATGCATTAACTAAAGTGATAATACTTGAGATTAAATTTGTTCTTTAATACTTTATAAATTTAAACACAAGGAGTGAAATGATGTCGGCAAAAATGATTGAAGTCCGTTGGCATGGTCGTGGTGGTCAGGGTGCAAAGACAGCTGCCCTTTTGTTTGCAGAAACTGTTATGGCAACCGGTAAATATATTCAAGCTTTTCCTGAATATGGCCCGGAAAGAATGGGTGCTCCGGTTCAATCTTTTAATAGAATAAGTCAAGACCCTATAACAATTCACTCTGGCATTACAAATCCTAACTACGTAGTTATTTTAGATCCGTCGCTTATGGAATCTGTGTCAGTTACAGATGGTATTGGTAAGGATGGGAAAATTATTGTAAATACTTCTTTTTCAGCAAAAGAAATAGCATCTGTTCTTGGTATAGATGAAGCTCAAGTATATGTCGTTAAGGCAAGTCAAATAGCGCAAGAAACTATTGGGAAAAACATACCCAATACGCCAATGCTTGGAGCTTTAGTTAAAGTTATTGGGACTTTAGATATTAGCAGGGTTTTAGAAGATATAAAAGGGAAACTTACTGCAAAGTTTAGACATAAGCCTGAAGTTATTGATGGTAACATTGCCTCTATAAAACGCGCTTATGATGAAGTTAAAAATCAATAAATTAAAAATGGGTCTGTCTAAAAACCCTAATGAGTATATGTAAATTTTTTGACAAAGTAAACTCGCGGGGTTATTATGTAATAAGCACGAATTCCTTAACGCAGCAGTGCCTAAAAAGACGCAGTAAGTATATGAGACAAGGTTTTATATTTATATAGACCCAAATATAAAGAGGTTTTTAACTCTTGGAGGGATAAAGTGAAAAAAGAAGAAAGCAGAAAATTGACATCTCAAGAACTTCCTATTGGTGATATTGTTGAAGCCGGAACCGCTGTGAACTTCCATACTGGGAGCTGGCGTTCTCAAAGACCAGTTTGGGATAAAGATAAATGTATTCATTGTTTATCTTGTTGGATTTCTTGTCCAGACAATTCTATACAAATAGCCCCAGACGAAAAGAAAACTACAGTTGTTACAGGTATAGATTATGACCATTGTAAGGGTTGTGGAATTTGTGCAAGCGAATGTCCTATAAAAATTAAAGCAATTACGATGGAGCAGGAAAAGAAATAATAATTAGGTTTTTTAGAGAGACTAAAAATTTTAGGACTTTTTAAGGGGTCAATAAATGATAAAGACAGTATATTCTAAGGGCAAACTTGTTGCAAAGACAGGCAACGAAGTTATGGCTGAGGCAATGCGCCAAATAGAGCCAGACGTTGTGGCTGCATACCCTATAACACCTGCGACAGAAATTGTACAGATTTTTTCGCAGTTTGTTGCAGATGGAGTTGTAAAAAGTAAATATGTCGCAGTTGAAAGTGAGCATTCTGCGATGTCTGCTACAATATCTGCTTGTGCCGCTGGCGCTAGAGCAATGACAGGAACATCTTCTCAAGGACTTTGTCTTATGTGGGAAATGCTTTATATTGCTTCGGGTCTTAGGCTTCCTATAGTCATGGCAGAAGTCAACAGAGCTATTTCTGCTCCTATCAATATACATGGAGATCAGTCTGATACTATGGGGGCAAGAGACTCTGGTTGGATTCAGATTTATTCAGAAAATTCTCAAGAAGCTTATGATAATATGATACAAGCTACAAAAATAGCAGAAACTGCAAAACTTCCAACAATGGTAACCACAGACGGGTTTATTATTTCTCACTGTATGGAAGTTGTAGAACTTTATCCAGATCAAGATGTTAAAAAATTTGTTGGAGACTATAAACCTGAAAGGTATCTTTTAGATACAAAGAAACCTTATACTTTAGGTTCTATAGATTTACAAGACTACTATTTTGAACATAGATACCAACTTGCTCAAGCTATGCGGGATGCAAAAGATGTAATTTTAAAAGTTGCAAAAGATTTTGAACAAACTTTTGGACGCAAATATGATTTATATGAAAAATATCAACTTGATGATGCAGAACTTGCGATAGTTGTAATAGGTTCAGCAGCTGGTACTGCAAAAGTTGTAGTAAACGAACTTAGGTCTAAAGGCATAAAAGCAGGTATTTTAAAAATAAGGGTTTTTAGGCCGTTCCCTGCAGAACAAATAGCAAAAGATTTAGCGCATGTTAAGGCTATTGCTGTTATGGATAGAGCGGACTCTTGTTCTGGAGGGTATGCACCATTATATTCAGATGTTGTGTCGTCTTTATATGCAGCTGGAATTATAACTCCTAAAGTGGAAAATTACGTTTATGGTCTTGGTGGCAGGGAAATTAACACAGATCATATTGCACAAATTTACGATAAACTCAATAACATTGCTTCTGGATCGCAAAAGCCTTCAAGTCAGGTAGAGTATGTAAACGTAAGAAAAAAATAAAATAGTAAAAAGGTAGTAAGGATATGGGTTAAAGTTTTTGGCATACCCTTAGGATTAATTGGCCTAAAGCCTTTAGGAGAATAAAATGGCAAACTTAAAAGAACTAAGTAAAAATCAAGAGCGATTGACGGGTGGTCATCGTCTTTGCGCAGGGTGTGGCGCTGGTATAGTTGCAAGACAGACTATGATAGCTGCTGGAAGTATTCCTGTTGTTGTTACAAGTGCTACAGGTTGTTTAGAAGTTTCAACGACGATTTTTCCTTACACGTCTTGGAAAACTTCGTTTTTTCATAGTGCTTTTGAAAATTCTGCCGCAACTTGTAGTGGAATAGAAACAGCATATAGAAGTTTAAAAGATCAGGGGAAAGTTAAAGAAGATATTAGATTTATAGCTTTTGGAGGTGATGGTGGAACTTATGATATAGGTTTACAATCTTTATCAGGAGCTATGGAAAGAGGTCATAGAATGCTTTACATATGTTACAACAATGAAGCATATATGAACACAGGAATCCAAAGGTCAGGAGCCACGCCAAAAGGTGCGCACACAACGACCGCTCCTGCAGGTAAAGCTCATCCTGGTAAAGAACAAAACAAAAAAGATTTAACAGAAATAATGATAGCTCACAATATACCTTACGTTGCTCAATCTTATGTTGGAAATTGGAATGACTTTGTAACAAAGGTACAAAAAGCTTTATCTATAGATGGTCCTACGTTCATAAATATTCTTACACCTTGTAGACTTGGCTGGAGCTATAAGCCAGAAGATACAATGTCATTAGCTAGACTTGCTGTTGAAACATGCGTATGGCCAGCTTTTGAAGTTGAAAATGGGATATATAAGATAAATATTATCCCAAAAAAGAAGAAACCTATTGAAGAATTTTTAAAGCCTCAAGGCAGGTTTAAACATTTATTTAAGTCTGAAAATGCTTATGTATTAGAGTCAATCCAAAAGGATGTAGATTTAAGATGGGAGCGTCTGCAACGCAGCGCTTCAGGAGCTTGCAATATTTAGCTGTTATAGAGTCGAACTTAAAACCTGACTTGACCTTTTGGGTTCCCCCAAACCTCCTTTTTTATGAGTGATTTCCCCTTTTTTCCCTTAAAGCGGTCAAGTCAGGAGATTTGCGCAATATATCCCATAGTAGCAAAAGCAAAATCTGTATGTTTTAAATATGTTTGTATTTCTACCTTATCTTTAATTTCTTCAAAAGTTAATAGCTGTTTCATGTCGTAATTATAACAAATTTAG
>NZ_JAITJM010000042.1:0-32807 GCF_031278955.1 Candidatus Endomicrobiellum cubanum
AGGAGTTGTCCTCTATACAAGTATATATTATTTTACATAATTAGAGTATATTATGTAAAATAATATAGTAAAAAGATGTTTAGAGTATTATTTATGTTAAGATATAAAGAAAAGATAAAATCTTTAATAGAAGAGAATATGTATTAAATAGATTTATATTATTGCTTTTTCTTTCGGGCTAACCCAAAAGGTCAAGTCAGGAGAATATTGGAGCAGTGTATAAGGTTGGAAACCCAAGAAGACCAAGACTTACAGTGAAAAAGGAATATAAGGAAGTGCTAGGTATAAAAAAACAAATTCATAGACTTATTTGTAAAAGATTATAAATAATGTGAGGGGTTTAACATATCCTAAAATAAAAAGAGGGGTAAAGATGAAAACATTTGTTTTAGATACCAATGTTTTGTTGTATGTCCAGATGCTATGGTTGCTTTTGATGATAACAAAGTTGTTGTTCCAATAACTGTTATTGAAGAACTAGACACTTTTAAAAAATTAAATAATGAAAGAGGTCGTAGTGCAAGGCTTATATCAAGAAAACTAGATTTTTTAAGATAAATGCTAAGTTATCTGATGGTGTAAAAATTAAAAATGGTGGAGTCATCAAGATAGAAATGAATCGTCATGATGTAGATTTACCTTCAGATTTTACAAGTCGAAAGTCTGACAATCAAATATTAAAAGTAGTGCTGAGTTTAAAACAAAAAGGCGAAAATGTAATTTTTATAACAAAAGACGTTAATTTAAGAATTAAATCTAAAATTTTAGGTTTGCAAGCTAAAAACTATGAAAGTTTTAAGATAAAAATAGATGAACTTTATACAGGTTGGAAAGAAATAAAAGTTAGTGCTGACAAAATAGACAATTTTTATAGAGATTGGAGTTTACATTTAGATAAGGAGTTTTATCCCAATGAGTTTATTGTTTTAAAAGATGAGTTTGGTTCTTCAAAAAGTGCTTTAGCGAAGTACTCAAAAGAAGATAAAATGCTGTCACAAATTTTTCATCAAAAATCTATACTTGGGGACTAAAGCCACTAAATACAGAACAAAAGTTTGCTATAGAATTGTTACTATGTAATGAAGTTAAACTTGTTACGCTAATAGGTTTGCCTGGTGCTGGAAAAACAATTCTTGTTCTTGCTTGTGGATTGCAAAAAGTTGTAGAAGAAAGACAATTCAGAAAGCTTTATATAGCTAGGCTTATAATTCCTATGGGACGTGATATTGGATTTTTGACTGGGTCAAAAGAAGAAAAGTTAGGTGCATGGAGGGGTGCTATAAATGATAATTTAGAATTCCTTATGGATAAAGGGCAGTCTGATTCAAAAACAGACGAAAAAATTAATTATCTTTTTAGCGCAGGGCAAATAGAAATTGATTCGTTGACTTATATAAGAGGACGTTCTTTGCCTCAACAATATATAATTATTGACGATGTTCAAAATTTAACCCCACATGAAATTAAGACAATCACTTCTCGCGCTGGAAATGGCACCAAGATAGTTTTGACAGGGGATCCTTATCAAATAGATAATCCTTACCTTGATGTATCTTCTAATGGTCTTAGCTATTTAGTAGAAAGGTTTAAAGGTCAAGAAATTTTTGGACATATAACTTTTTCGAAAAGTGAAAGGAGTGCTTTAGCTGCTTTATCTTCAGAGCTATTGTAGTAAAGATAAATGGATCAAGATAATAAGTTTATAGATATGCATATTCACACAAATTATTCGGATGGTGTTTTTTCGCCCAAAGAAGTTGTTGAGTATGCTAACAAGATGAATTTATTGGCTATAAGCATAACAGATCACGATTGTGTAGACGGAATTGATGAAGCTTTAAGAGCAGCTAAAAAGTGTAATATTGAAGTTATCCCAGGGATAGAACTTTCTTGCCAAGTCGAGACTAACTTGCAAAAAAATGAAATGCATATTTTAGGGTATTTTATAGATTATAAATCTCAAAAACTTCAAAATGTTTTGGCGACTTTCAAACAAGCGCGTTATGACAGAGCGTTGACAATGTTAGATAAATTAAAAGAGCACAATATTGTTTTAAAAGATAAATCTTTTATACAAAATGCTCAAAATCAATCTATAGGAAGACTTCACTTTGCTAAAGCTTTGGTTATGGAAGGTTTCGTTGGTAGTGTTCAGGAGGCCTTTCAAAGATATTTGTCATATGATAAACCCGCCTATGTGCCTAAACATTACATGAGTGCTATAGAAGCAATAGAACTTATTTTAAGTGTTGGAGGATTGCCTATTATGGCTCACCCTTTCCATATGCATTATAACGATAAAGCTGTGTTAAAAGACCTTGTTGATAATGGTCTTGCTGGAATGGAAGTTTGGCATGTAAAACATACAGACAGCTTAGTGAAGAAATTTTTAGAATTAGCAAAAGAATTTAATCTCCTTGTAACGGGTGGATCTGACTGTCATGGACCATTTAAAAAAGATATTCCCATTATGGGTAGAATAAAAGTGCCTTATTATGTTTTAGATGACCTAAAAGTAGCAAATCAAAAACGGTCAAATAAGTTAAATTAATATAATGGAATATATAAATAAAACAGTTTTTATAAACTACTTAAATTGTCCAACCCTTGCTTGGCTTACAAAAAGAAATAAAATACCAAAACTTACAGGTTTAAATAATGATTTTCTCATATATGAAAGCAAGAATATTCGCCAAAAAGCATGGCAACTTTTTAATGATTCTGTTGTTGTTCACAAATCTGAAGATATAGATGTATTTTTACAAACGAAAGATTTAATTGCAAACCGTAAAATATATGGGATTTGTAATGCTCTTTTTACGGCAGAAGGATATTATATAAAAGCAGATATACTAAAAAGAACTGATAAAAACTCATGGCATTTGTTTGAAGTCAAGTCAGGCAGCAAATGTAAAGAAAAATATACAAACGACATAGCTTTTACTGCAATGGTTTTATCAAAAGCAAACGTTAATGTATCTCAATATAGTATATTGCATTTGTCCAATGATTATCGTTTAAACATGCAAATAGACAGTATTTTTAAAGAAGTAGATTTGACTGAAAAAGTGAATCTTAAACTTATGGAATTCTTTTCTATTTCAGACCAAATGTTAAAAGACGTGAATTCTCAAGAAATGCCCGTACCGTATTTAAAAAGAAGATGTAAGAATTGCCTGGTTTTTGACGTATGTATGGGTAAAAATGTTAAGAATCATATTTTTGATTTACCAAGATTATCTATCCCTGCTGTGGAGGAATTAATAGCACTTAAAGTAGATACAATTGATAAAGTTCCAGATGATTTTGAACTTACGCCAATGCAGCAGATAGTTAAAAACAGTGTTTTAACAAATACAACTTATGTCTCTGATACTTTAAAAGACGAACTGAATAATATAAAACAGCCTTATTATTATCTTGATTTTGAGTCTGTTACCACAATAATGCCATTATATCCAGATGTTGCTCCACATACTCAGATATTGACACAGTTTTCTTTAGATAAAGCTGACAATGTAGGGAATATATTAAATCATTATGAGTATATTGCAGATCATACAAAAGATTGTCGTAGAGAAATTGCAATACACCTTATTGAATCTTTAAAGCAAGATGGCAGTATTATAACTTATTCAAATTCAGAACGTATATCTATACTAAAACTTGCAGATCTATTTGAAGACTTAAGGGAAAGTTTAAATAAAATAGCTGTTCGAATAGTGGACTTAGAGCTAATTTTAAAGAAAAATTATTATGATGTAAATTTTCATGGGCGAAGTTCAATAAAAAAAGTTTTGCCTATATTAATACCAAAGGAAACTTACTCAGATTTGGAAATAGGTGATGGTGGTGATGCTGCTGCTTCTTTTGCTTTTATAGCAAAGGGGATGTACGATAAAGATCAGATAGCGCAAACAAAAAAGAACTTGTTGAAATATTGTGCAAAAGATACTGCTGCTATGATTTATATACATCAGTTTTTGATTAATGTTGCAAAAAATTCATTATATAAGGGTTTTTAGAGAGACCCTAAGATGACAAAACATATCAAAAATTATATAATCAAAATCAAAACTGGGTTTTAGTGATACCCAATCATTTAATGAGGTTATATGTATAAAAATCTACTTGAAAAAATTAATTCTCATAATGCAAAGGTTGGCGTTATAGGGCAAGGATATGTGGGGCTTCCTTTGTCTTGCCAGCTTGCAAAACAAGGTTTTAGTGTTACAGGTTTTGAAGTAGATGAGTCTAAAGTTAAGATGATAAATAATGGCAAGTCTTATATTGATGATGTAAGTTCTTACGATTTAAAAGAGTTAGTTAGATCTGGCAAGATTTCTGCTGACTCAAACTTTAGAAATCTTTCAAAGATGGACGTATTAATTATTTGTGTGCCTACGCCTCTTAGAAAAGCTAAAGATCCAGATGTATCTTATATATTGGAAGCAGCAAAAAATGTTAGAGAAACTTTAAAAAAAGGGCAACTTGTTATATTGGAATCTACAACTTATCCTGGTACTACAGAAGAGTTAGTTCTTCCAATACTGGAAGAAACAGGTTTGGAAGTGGGTAAAGATTTTTTTTTAGCTTTTAGTCCAGAAAGGATCGATCCGTCAAATAAGAAATTTGATATAAAGAATACTCCAAAAATTGTTGGCGGTATATGCGAAAAGTGTACTGAACTTGCCTCAAACGTGTACTCGTCTTTTACAAAAGTTTATAAAGTTTCTTCAAGCCAGACTGCAGAAATGGTAAAACTTTTGGAGAATACTTTTAGGTCTGTAAATATTGCTTTAGTTAATGAAGTTACTTTAATGTGTGATAAATTAGGACTTAATGTCTGGGAAATTATAGATGCAGCGTCAACAAAACCCTTTGGATTTATGCCTTTTTATCCTGGTCCTGGAATAGGTGGTCATTGCATACCATTGGACCCACATTATTTATCGTGGAAACTTAAAACGGTGAATTTCTATTCAAGATTTATAGATTTAGCTGGAGATCTAAACGCTAAAATGCCAGATTATGTTGTTTCAAAATTACAAGATGCACTAAATGTAAGATCTAAAGTTTTAAAAAATGCTAAAATTTTAATTTTAGGTATAGCTTATAAAAAGGATGTAGCTGATGAAAGAGAGTCGCCAGCCATAGATGTTATAAATATATTGTTTGAAAAAATGGCAAATGTCTTTTATTATGACCCTCATGTACCTATTATGAAAAATTGTGGATGCGGCAAAACTTTACGTTCTTTAAACAATCTCAACAACTTAAATAAGTTTGATGCTGTTGTAGTAGTTACAGATCATTCAGATGTTGATTACAAGAAAATTTTAAAAAATGTTAAAGTTATTGTTGACACAAGAAATGTTTTTAAGAACATTAAATCTAGTAAAGTCATAAGGATATAAAAAATAAAAGTTGATGCAGTTTAGATAAATTTTAAAAACTATAGTTTTTAATACCTTCGGAGGGAGTATGGCAAAAGATGAAAAGCTTAAAGCCTTAGATTTAGCTTTGTCTCAAATTGAAAAAGATTTTGGCAAAGAAGCGATTATGAGGCTTGGAGAAAAGCATGCAAGAGAAAATGTGGATTCTATATCTACTGGCGCACTTCCTTTAGATATTGCTATAGGTATTGGAGGTATTCCCAGAGGCAGGATAATTGAAATTTATGGACCAGAAGCTTCTGGAAAGACTACACTTGCTTTATGTATGGTAGCGCAAACCCAAAAACTTGGAGGAATAGCAGCGTATATAGATGCTGAACATGCAATGGATCCAGAATATGCAAAAAAGATAGGTGTAGATATAGATAATCTTTTAATATCTCAGCCAGATTCTGGTGAGCAAGGTCTTGAAATTGCTGATAAACTTATACGTTCAGGAGCAGTAGACATAATTGTTGTAGATTCTGTAGCGGCTCTTGTACCAAAAGCTGAAATTGAAGGGGAGATGGGAGATTCTTTTGTGGGTCTTCAAGCTAGATTAATGAGCCAGGCTCTTAGAAAACTTACTTCTAATATTTCTAAATCAAAAACGTCTATTGTGTTTATAAATCAGTTAAGGCAAAAAATTGGAGTTATGTGGGGTAGTCCAGAAACAACACCTGGAGGACTTGCTTTGAAATTTTATTCTTCTGTAAGACTTGATATTAGAAGAATTGAGTCTGTTAAAAAAGGAGAAGAAATTTTAGGGAATAGAGTGAGAGTAAAAGTTGTTAAAAATAAAGTAGCAGCTCCATTTAAACAAGCAGAGTTTGAAATAATTTTTGGTCAGGGTGTAGATAGGTTCGGTTATTTAATAGATATGGGTGTAAATGATGGTATAATAGAAAAAGCAGGAGCTTTTTTTAGTTATAAAGGTGAGAAGCTTGGACAGGGCAGAGAAAATGTTAAAGTATTTTTAGCTATGAATCCTACCATTGCAGATGAAATAGAAACAAGAATAAGAGAGAAAGCTTTCAGTTTAGAGGAAGATAAAGGAAGTCACTTAGAAGATTCCGATGTAAAGGAGAAAGTTTCTAAGAGTTCGAAGAGGGAGAAATAAGTAATGATTATAAGTTGTAGAGGAGACAATGAACAATTATTAAAAGAAGCTGATTTAGATATATTTAATTTAAGTAAGAAGATTTTAAGGGAGAAAAAACATATTTCTTTTAGAAGAAGTTTAAAAGACACATTAAAAAACTTTCCTACTTCTTTAAAGTTTTTTGCTTCTAGAAATAAAACTTCGAAGGTATATATTGCTATAATAATTTCTGGTGGTATGGGAGATAGTTTAAGGCAAAAGGATGCCTTATTTGATATCTTAGAAATATTTCCAGAGGCTGTTATTGATCTATATGGTAAAACATATAGACGTTTTTTTTCTGATGTAGGCAATATAAGGTTTGTTTTTGGCAGATATTTTATAGGTTTTTCAAGAAGTAAGTATGACATAATAATAGATTATTTTTCTAGTGACAATGTTACAAGTGGTATTTGCGATTTAACTATTAACTCGTCAAAAACTAATGATTTAGTAAGATTTAAAAAAGATTTTGAAGATATAAAGAAACGATATAATAATTTGTTTGATTTTAATAGCCAATACTCTTTTCAAAAAAAAGCTTTAAATGAGGGTTTAAATTTTAATAGTGTAGCTAAGTTAACCGCTGGCGTTAAAGATTTTAAAAAGATTTCATTGCCTTTAGATTTTAAAGAACAAGATATCTCTAAGTTTGGTTTGTGTAAAAGTGTAAAATATATAACTTTTCAACATGGATGGGGTGATAAGGGGTATGTTCCTGGCGTAATGCAGCCAGCTACACATCTTTGGGAAACAAAAAATTGGATAGAATTGTTTAAGGAAATAAAAAATATATTGCCTGAATATAAAATAGTTCAAATAGGTTTGGCGAGTCCTTATATTGATCATGTAGACGTTAACTTAGTTGGTAAAACTTCTTTTGATGAGCTTTGTTCTGTTATTAAGTACTCGTCATTGCATGTAGACACTGATTGTGGTTGTGTCCATATTGCTAAGGCTGTTAAAACTAAAGTAATTGTGCTTTTTGGACCTTCAAATGCAAAATATGTAGGTTATGATGACAATATAAATATTGTATCTACTTCTTGTCGTGATTGTTTTGTAATAAATAAATGGTATGAAAGTTGCGTTAGAGGATTTCAGAGTCCGATTTGTATGCAGTCAATTAAACCAAATTTTGTTGTAAATGTTATAAGAGAGTTTTTTCAAAAATAATCTAAAAGGCGGATACATGAAAATTATTGTAACAGGAGGAGCAGGTTTTATAGGTTCTAATATTGTAGATGTTTTAGTTGAAAATAAGCATTCAGTAGTTGTTTTGGATAATTTGTCTTCAGGTAATATTGAAAATGTAAACAAAAAGGCTAAGTTTTACGAGTCTGATATTTGTGATCAAAAGAAAGTTTTAGAAATATTTAAAAAAGAGAAACCTCAAGTTGTAATACACCATGCTGCGCAAATTGACGTTAGAAAGTCCATGGTAGATCCTATTTTTGACGTTAATGTAAATATTATAGGTTCAATTAATGTTCTTAGTACGTGTGTAGAAGCAAAGGTTAAAAAAATTATTTTCGCTTCCTCGGGTGGTACGATTTATGGGGAATGTAAATCTGTAGCTCCAAAAGAAGATTCAATGCCAAATCCGCTTTCTCCATACGGAATTGCGAAAAATTCAGTGGAAAACTATATAAAGTTTTATTCTGAGATTTATGGTCTAGAATATACGATTTTAAGGTATGGTAATGTTTTTGGTCCAAGGAAAGATCCCAATGGGGAAGCAGGCGTGGTTGCAATATTTTCTCAAAGGATGCTTAAAAACGAGGATGTTGTAGTTTTTGGCGATGGAAAACAAATGAGAGATTATGTTTATGTTTCCGATGTAGTAGATGCAAACATTAAGTCTTTAACAAAAGGTAAAAATGAAGTTGTAAATATAGGTACAGCTAAAACAACTTCTGTTAATAGACTTGTAGAAGTTATGAGTAAATCTAGCGGATATAAGAAGAAAGCTATACGTAAACCTAAAAGAGATGGAGAGTTATTTAAAAGTTTTTTAAATATAAATAAAGCAAAAAAAGTTTTAGGGTGGGTCCCTAATGTTAGTTTAGATAAAGGAATAAAAATTACTTTAGAATATTTTAAAGGGTCTCTCTAAAACCTCTTGACGCATATCCCTACTGTGCCTTTTAGAACATCTGTGTTACAAAACTTGTGTTTATCCTCGATAAACCTTATATTTTGTCCTTTGCATTGGCAAAAATTCACACCAATTATATTAGGGTTTTAGAGAAATATTAAAGGGAGACTTAAATAAATGAGAGCTTTTGTTTTAGCTGCTGGAATTGGTACAAGACTTAGACCTCTTACTACAGATATACCTAAACCAATGGTATCTATTTTAGATAGACCGGCTTTGTATTATACTCTCTCTAATCTTTTAAAATATGGCTTTGATAGTGCTTGTGTAAATGTACATTATAGAAGCGAAGTTATAATAGACTATTTTAAAAATAATGAGATTGGTATAAATTTAAAGTTTTCTCACGAGAAAAAACTTTTAGGTACAGCAGGAGCCATAAAAAAGAACGAATCTTTTTTTGATGATACTTTTGTTGTTATGTCAGGAGACGGGTTGACTGATATTAACCTTAAAAAAGCTTTAGAATTTCATAAGAGGAAAAAATCAATAGTGACTATAGTCTTAAAAAAAATAAATTTAAGGTTTGAATATGGTATAGCTGTAACAGATAGGACTGGTCAAATTAAATCTTTTGTAGAAAAACCATTATGGGGGGATATGTTTAATGATGAAGTAAACACTGGTATTTATATACTTGAACCTAAAATCTTTGATTTTATTCCAAAAGATGAATTTTTTGACTTCGGTAAAGATTTGTTCACTCTTTTAATGCAAAAAGGAGAAAAGATATATGGTTATTTGATGGATGAATACTGGACAGATATTGGAAACATTTTTGAATATAAAAAAGGTATTTTTGATATTTTAGATGGAAAAGTTAAAGTAGATTTAGATATGTTCAAGAGTTCAAATGGCAAATATATATCTAGTACTGCTAAGATAGATGAAACTGTTAAAATAGAAAACCCTTGTTATATAGGGGACAATGTTATAATAAAGCATGGCGTACATATAAAACCTTATAGCGTTATATCAAATAATGCCAAAATAGATGAAAATAGTTTAATAGAAAAATCTATAGTTTGGGAAAATGCAAGAATTGGTAAAAATGTAAAACTAACAAATACAATTGTTGGAAGTAATATATTAGTTGAGAACCAAATAACATTATTTGATTCTATAATAATGGAAGAAAGAACAGTATAGAGTTTTTAGAGAGACCTTATAAATGCCGAAGTTGAAGTTATTAAAAATTTTTTATTAGGAGTGTATAATATTTATGTCAAATCAAAACGGGTATTTTTTTACTTCTGAATCTGTTACAGAAGGCCATCCTGATAAAGTGTGCGATATAGTTTCAGATACTATTTTAGATGCTATTTTGGAACAAGATCCAAAAGCTAGAGTAGCGTGTGAAACTTTTATATCTAAAGGTCTTATTATTGTTGGTGGTGAAATTACAACTGCAGCAAAAATAAATACGAGAGAAACTGTTAAAAGCGCTATAAAAAAAATAGGGTATAATAGGCCTTCGCTTGGATTCGATTATAATACTTGTGCAATAATGGATACAATAAATACGCAATCACCAGATATTGCTATGGGTGTTGACGACGGTGGTGCAGGTGATCAAGGGCTAATGATAGGCTTTGCTTGTAAAGAAACTCCGGAACTTATGCCTCTTCCTATAACTTTAGCTCACAAGCTTTCTATAAGACTTACTCAAGTAAGAAAAAAAAATGTTTTACCTTATTTAGGTCCAGATGGAAAAACTCAAATTACTGTAGAGTATGTTAATTGGAAGCCTAAAAGAATAAGTGCTGTTGTTTTGTCTACACAGCATACAGAAATGATTTTGAATAAAACTGGTGATCATATAACAGAAAAATCAAAAAAAGAAATTTTTGAGGCTGTAATAGAGCCAACTTTAGGAAAATTGGTTGATAAAAATACAAAAGTTTACATAAATCCTACTGGCAAATTTATTATTGGTGGTCCTGCAGCTGATACTGGTCTTACTGGAAGAAAAATTATAGTAGATACATATGGTGCAATGGCAGCGCATGGTGGTGGTGCGTTTTCTGGTAAAGACTCCACAAAAGTTGACAGAAGTGCTTGCTATATGGCAAGGCATATAGCAAAAAATATAGTTGCTGCAGGTTTTGCACAAAAATGTACAGTACAGCTTGCTTATGCTATAGGAATAAAAGATCCTGTTTCAGTTATGGTAGATACGCATGCGAGTGGTAAAGTATCAGGGCTTAAATTAGAGTCTATTGTTAAAAAAATTTTTCCTCTTACTCCGAAAGGTATTGCAGAATACTTACAACTATGTAAACCTATTTTTGCTAAAACAGCTGCTTATGGGCATTTTGGAAGAAAAGAATTTACTTGGGAAAATTTAAATAAAGTTGAAGAGCTCCGTAAATATGTAGGAGAATAAAGTAACATTAGTATTCTTTCCTAATGCATATAATTGCAGTGAATTTTTTGACAAAACAAGAAAAATGTAGGACTTATTGTGTGATACTCATAGATTTTTTAACGCAGGAGTATCTAAAATTGCGCAGAGAGGATATGTATTAAGATTCTATTTAGTAAAAGTGTAAAAAAGCACTTAGATTTTTAATATTAGGAATATAAATTAATGAGTTTTTATATTAAAAGAAAATTGAAATCAATGCGTAAAAGTATTGCAAAAAAATTTTTAGATAAAAAAAATAGAAGATCTAACATTTTTGACATTGGTAAAGTTAAATCAATTTTGTTTTTTAGGAATGATGACAAAATTGGTGACATGGTAGTTTCTACACTAATTTTTAGAGAAATAAAAAAATATTATCCTAATATTAAAATCATAGTTTTGTGTGGCAAAAATAATGCAGAAATTTTAAAGTATAATAGAAATGTTGACGAAATTTATACAACAAGAGATAGCTTTTTAAAAGATTTGTCGATTTATGTTAGTTTAAGGAAACAGCGCATTTCTTTGGGCATAGATTTTTACACATTTGGTCATTGTTTTATATCCTTACTTATTTTGCGTATTGTTAACGTTAGTACTTTGGTAGGTTTTTATAAAGATTCGTACAATATTTATGATTTGTCTATAAATAAAGATTTTTTTAATGAGCATATTTCAAAACGTTATGAACACGTTTTGAAGATACTAGGAATTGATAATCCAAACTTAGATTATGATATTTTTACTAGCAGCAAAGAAGATAGTATAGCTATTGAACTGCTAAAAAAGTCTAATTCTAAATATAATATAGTTTTAAATCCTTTTGCTGCAAGCAAACATAGGAGTTTTTCGTTTGATAAGTTGCAATCTCTAGTTTCTATTTTAGAAAAACAAATAAATTGTAGTGTTTTTATAATAAACTATAAAAACAATAATAATTTGCTTACTTTGAAAAATGATAAAACTTTTATTTGTCGAGTAGATTCTGTTTTAAAAAGCGCAAGTTTAATAAAGTATGCAGATGCTGTTATTACTCCTGATACGTCTATAGTGCATATAGCAGCTGCTTTTAATAAGAAGACAGTAGCTTTTTACTTAGATTATTCAAAAGTATCTGAAAAAATCAATGTAATTTGGGCTCCTAATAACAAAAATGCTATTAGTATATCTGTGGATGCTAAAGATGGGTTGAAAAGTGATATAAAGAATATATCAAATCTCTGTATTTTAGATGCAGTTAAGAAACTTTTGTAGAGGCTTTTATGAAGCTAATGATTGCAGTACCTGTTTATAATAGAAAAAAGTATCTTAATACAATAGTTAAATCTCTAAAAGAGTGCGATTGCATTAATGAAGCTTCTATTATAGTGTTTAATGACTGTAGTACAGAATTTGATGAAACCTATTTAAAACAAATTTTTAAAGAGTTAAATGCAAATGTTGTTACTAGGCTTAGGAATTTAAGAGCCGACAGAAATAATTATAAAATAATGCTGGACTTTTTAAATACAAATAATGATGTTTTGTTTATTTGTGATTCAGACCTTTTATTGAGGCCGGACACACTTAAGTTCATACAGTCTGATTTTGAAAGGACTGACGGGTTTTTAAGTGTGTATAATTCTGATTTTCATAGAGATGTTTATTTTGACGGAGAGTTTGTATATAAACAAGATGTTGGATTTGCTGGAATATGTTTATCAAGAGATTTGGTTAAGAGTTTTGTTTTAAAACAAAAAGAAACTCCTCGTTCTATGGATTTTAAATTGTCATCTTTTTTAATTAAAAAAGGTATTAGACTTATGGTCCCAAAAAACAGTTATGTTCAACATATAGGTTTTGACGGGCAAAATTGTAATAATAAATCTGTAGACTTTTCTTCTAATTTTGTTCCTTTGTCAAGTTTTAATAAAGAAATAATTGATGAGATTATGCCTATTGTTTTAAAACGCCAGGCAGAAATGATACAGTATTTGTTGTTTAAAGATAAATATAAAAGATGTGGCTTTATGGTCCATCAGCCTCGCAAGTATTTTGCACAAAATATGCTTTTTAAAAAGTTAGAAAAAATTTATTCTACATCTTATCCTATTAACGATAAAGAAAAGAGGTATTTGTGATGAACAAGAGACTTATAATTAATGCCGACGATTTTGGAAAAACTGAAGATATTACTAAAGCTATCATAGTTGCTCATAAATATGGCATATTGTCGTCTACTACTATTATGGTAAAAGGTGCAGCTTTTGAACTTGCTAGTAAACTCATTAAAGAAACCCCTAGTTTAAAAACAGGGCTCCATATAGATTTAGATTGTATATTTTTAATGAAAGAACCAAATAGGTTTTATAAAAAACTTATAAAAATTACTCCATCTATGAAAACAAAAATAAAAGAAGAAATAGACATCCAACTAGATAGATTTTTAAAAGCAGGTTTTGTGTTAACCCACTTAGATAGCCATCATCATTCTCATATGCACCCTGAAGTTTTACCTATTGTAGCTTCCAAAGCAAAAGAATTAAATGTTTCTATAAGATTTCATAATAACTATTATGATAGGAGTATATTTTTTTATAAAAATTTAGAAAAAGAAATTTTGAGCCCAATATTAAAACATTTTAATTTAAAATACCCATATTTTCTTAGAGATAGGTTTGATTTAGATTTAAATTTTGAAACTGCTGAAGTCATGTTGCATCCTGGATTTTTAGAAAGGTGGAGAGCTATTGATTTAGGAAGATGTTTAAATCCAGACCTTAAGCAAAGTATAAAAGAAAGAAATATAGAAATAATTTCTTTTGCAGATTTGAAGTGATTGGAAATCAGATTGAACAAATATAATAAAAATTTGTTTAGATTACAATTAGTATCTATATACTTTTTTACTCTAATTGCTGTTTTTTTTGTGTTTAGAGTTGCTTTGTTTTGTTTAAACTATGAATTTTTCAGTCAGTTATCTAAGACTAAAGTTCTGTATTCTTTTTTGCACGGGCTTAGGTTTGATGTTTTTGTAATTTCTGTATTGTGTGGGATTTTTTTATTTTTAATAAACGTACCTATAAGATCTAAAATATTTTTAAAGATTAATTGTACATTTCTTAATATTTCTGTTCTAATTGTTGCCTTATTACTAACTGGAGATGTAATTAATTTCAAATTTTTTAACAAACATTTAACCACAGAAGTTTTATTAGCCAAAAATCATGTTAGTTACTTTTTTAGTTTAGCTTTTAAAGATTATCTTTTTGTTACCTTAACAATTATATTATTTTTTTGTTTTTTATTTTACTTTTCGTTTAAATATATAGATAAAAATTATCATTCATTTACAAAAAATATTGCTTTAGAAGTATTTATATCTTTTTTAATAGGCTTTATCCTTATTGTTTTTGCTAGAGGAGGTTTTCAAGATAGGATTCTTTCTATTATAGACGCTTATTATCAAAATAAAGTTTCTGGAGAGCTGCAATTAAATGGTGTTTTTACTTCTTTAAAAAGTATAAGCGCTCAAATTTTACCAAATGATATAAATATTTCTTATCAAGATGCACTTTCTGTTTTAAGGGATAATCTTTTAGATAAAAATGAAGAGATTTTTGTAGATAAGAATAAGAAATATCCTTTAATGAGGCAAAGAATCAAGTTTAATGTCAATGGTCAAGGATATAATTTAGTAATTGTCTTGCTTGAGAGTTGGCAAAAAGATTACATAGACTCATTTGCTGGAACAAATTATGATGTTACTCCTAATTTTGACAAGATTGCTAAAGAATCAATAATTTTTGACAAATTTTATGCTAATGGGCAAAGAAGTATAATGGGATTAATGTCTGTTTTTTTAAGTGTTCCTTATGTAAAAGGCATGGTATATTTTGGCGATGGTCTTGAAAATTGTGGGCAAATGAGGCTGCCTGTTATGTTAGCGAAAAATGGATATGATAACATATTTGTTCAGGGAGATAAAAGAGAGTCGGATAATGCTATAGCAATAGCAAATTACTTAGGTTTTAAGGAAGCTTATGGTAAACAAGACATTCCACTTTACCATAATTATTTAAAAATAAATAAGGGTTATGATATAGAAGGCATGGATTTTTTCTTTAAAAAAATTAAAAAATTAAAAAGTCCTTTTTTGGCATTTTACTTTACTACAACTACACATATACCTTATGCAAAAACAATTTTAAAATCTCTTGAAAAGTATCAACAAGACGGTACAGAAAAAACTGGATATTTAAACAGGCTCTATTACTCTGACTATGCGTTAGGTGAGTTTTTTAAAAAAGCAAAAAAAGAGCAATGGTTTGATAAAACAATTTTTATAATGCTTTCTGATCACCAAGCTTATGGTGTTGGTGGTCTAAATGGTGTTTTTGAAAAAACTAAAGTAGGCAAGACGTTTAAAATTCCAGCAATAATATACTGTCCAAAATTGTTTAAAGCTCAAAGAAATATTGAACTTGCAAGTCAAGTTGATATAGTTCCTACAATAATTGATATATTAAACATAAGAACTCCATATTCTTCTTTAGGTAAAAGTCTATTTTCTAAAACAAAAAGTAGGTTTATTTTTCTTTCTTATGAGGGAGAACAAATTTATTTGATAAATAATAATGGTGTTTTCAGTTACGATTGGAAAGATTACAAGAACCATTCTTTTAAAAGAGATGAACTTACAAGAGATGAGCTATTGTTGTTTTCAATAGAAAAAGTAATTTATAGTTTAATGTCAGAAGATAGGTGGTACGATAGTAAAATTTTGAATTAAATTTATAGAGAGTTTAATTTTATGAAAAATTTTATCTTTTTGCCTGCCATTTTTTTATTTGTTTTTATTCCAAAAGATTTAGAAGCTTTTTCTAGTAATTTAAATTACCAAATTATCAAATATAATAATTTTTTAATGTCATATGATTGTTTTTACGTAGATAGTATCATTTATCCTTTTTGTACTAAGATGTCTTCTGGCAGCGATCAAAATTATATAGAAGTTACAAATTTGTATTTTGAAGATTTTGATTATGAACCTAATTTAGAATTTCAACTTTTGACCCCACAACATCAAAAAGATGCTATTTCTATCTATGATGAAGAAGATGTTGTTTTTAGAGTAGTACATAATGACGTAGTAAACAATGCTCCTCAAGAAAGTTACCCTAGAATTTTATTAAAATTTCCTGATTCTTCAACTAAAACGTATACAATGAACAAAAACGATGCCATAGATAAATATAAAGCTTCATATACTTACACTTTAAAGTTAGATAAAGGTACTTATGAATATAAGTATATAACTACAAACAAGTATGAGAATAATTTATTTGAAGTTAAAGGTGATTGGCATGTTACTTCTAGGCCTTACAATTTTATAAAAAGAACACCTCATTCTATGTTTGAAGAAATGCCAGACAATGTCTGTTTTTCTTGGGATATAGCCAGTGATGAGAAAGATGACAAACTGTCTTATGAGTTGTATCTAGGGTTTGAATCAAAAAAATCAGAACTTAAAAAAGTTGAACAATGTCCATGCATTAACTGTTTGTCACATAGCGTATCTAAACTACAGCATAAGAAAAAATATTATTGGTATATGGTTGTAAAAAATAAATTTGGAGTACCTCTTGAGACCGAGATGTTTTCCTTTTTTACAGGAGGCTTAGTAGACAAATTTTATAATGCGCCTAACCCATTTAATCCTTCTATAGGTACAGTAACTGATTTTGTTTTTCCTATGTACTATGACGGAAATGCACAAATAAAAATTTATTCTGAATTCGGTGATCTTGTTTGGGAATCAGATAAATCGTTTTTTGATGGGAATACTACTGGCAATATAAAATATGATGGAAGAGACAATTCCGGTAGATTGCTTTATAATGGTAGTTATATTGCAATTTTGACTAAAAAGTACGGTGATAAAACGGAAATTGAACGGTGCAGAATACTTATAATAAAATAATATTAGTTTTTCTGTTACTCCTATTAATATTTCAAACAGAAGAAATATATGGATATTCTGGCAGAAGAAAACATTTTTTATCTCATGGCCCAAGCGTTGCTGCTTTTGGTGCAGGGGAAACTGTTTTTTGTGCTTATAAAGATCCGTCAGTTTTGCAGTATAATCCAGCTTTGATGTCTTTGTTTACTACAAATGCAGTGTCGGTATCTAGATTTAACTTGTTTGAAGGTTCTTCTTATAATTGCGCAGCACTTGCTTTTGGATTGGGTAAAAATTTTTTTTTGGGACTTTCTATGGCTAATTTAGCCAGTGGAAATATTGAGATAAGAGAAAATATTTACGTTTTAGAAAAAGTTATTTCTGTAAATAGCTGGAATAACACTATTGCTTTTTCAGGACTTATAGAAAAATTTGCTGTTATGTATGGATTAAACATAAAATATATATATTTTGATATGTATCTAAAAAAAGGAGCAACATATTCGTGTGATTTTGGTCTTGCAAAGGAAATATCTTTAAAATATGACATAAAAATGAAAACTGCTTTTTCTATACAAAATTTTATTTCACAAAGATTTAAACTTGATTCCACATTTGACGCAATTCCTTTAATTTTTAGATTCAGTTCTACTTTTGTTTTACCAACATATTATAGATTTACTTCGAAAGATACTTGTAATATTTATGCAGATGTAAAGTACGAAGATTCTTTTGGGGACTTGTGTGTAGGGTTATCTTATATTTTTGCAGAAAAATATTCTTTGCGTACAGGTTATTATAACAGACATATCACATTTGGAGCGGGCGCTGATTTTTATATGCTTACGATGGATTATGCTGCAGATTTTAGTGAGATAGATTTAATAAATAGGTTTATGTTAACGTATAGATGGGGTCAAAAAAGTGAGACTTTATTGTTAAGAGAAGCTAAAAAAGCACTAAATGAGGAAAAGTACTCTTTAAAGCTTGCTCAAGAAGAATTTAAAAAAGCAAAAGAATTATACAATAAAAAAGAATATTTAAAAGCTACAGATAAACTTTCAAAAATTATTGTTTCGTATCCAAATTTTGAATCATCAAATCATTTCTATAATAAAATTGTTGTACAGATGAAAAATGATACCAAAGATAAAAATCTTAATTTTGGTGACAAATATTACGCTAAAGCTTATATTGAATACTATAATGCAAATTATAAGAAGGCTTTAGAAGAATGGACAAAATATATAGCATTTGGTGGTGGTAATCTTGAGGTTTTTGAATATAAAAATAAAATAGATAGTATTTTAAAATTAAAAGAACTCGAGGAACGAGAAAAACAATTAACTTTTAGAGCCAAAGAACTTTTGCAAGAAGGAATAGATTCCTATAATTTAAAAAAGTGGATAAACTGTATAAAGAAAATGGAATCTCTTGAAAAATTAACAAGTGATAATAATTTTTCAAAATCATTAGAATTCTATAGTAAAGCAAAAGATTATATAAACAGATGTATTATTGAGTTATCAGAGAGTATGTCACCAGAAAATGTAAATAGAAAAGATTTTCTAAAAGATGAATTTAAGTATGACGAAATTACTGCAGATGAAAAATATAGAGAAGGACTTGTTTTGTATGCTCAAGGGAAGTACTATCAGGCAAGTAGAATGTGGGAGCTTGCTTTAAGACTAAATCCAGATCATAAAAAGGCAAAAATTGCTTTAAATAAAATTAAAAAAAATAAACTAGAGTAATTTTAAATGAAACTCTTTAGAAGAATCAATTTTTTTATTTTTACATTTGGTCTGTTGATTACTTTAATATATGTAGAAAATTTTGAAGCAGTTGAAAATGATTGCTCTGTACTGGGACTTGAGAAAGATGAAATTTACAGTGAATTTGATAAATATAATATGTTTAAAAATATTGATGCTGTTGAACCATCCGGAGCGATAATATCTCAAGAATATTTTTCACGTCATAATGAGATTAAACTGCTAGAATCTGCTCAAGAAATTGCAGGTCAAGAAATTCTAAAATACTTAGAAGATAAAAAAAACGATAATATAAAATATTCACAAAATAATTGGTTGCAAAAAGATATTGTTATTTCTGGAACAAGTACGGTTTTTACTTCATCTACCTCTTTATCTAAAATAAAATTGCCATTTCAGTCTAGTTTGTCAATTACAGGAAGAAAGTTGATGGGTTTTAATTACACCCAGAGACTGTATGATAGTCAAGAGGATGGGAAACGACAAAATTCATCATCTTTTAAAATGGAACAAGAGATGCAGATGAGAATTTTAGGGGATGTCGGAGATAGATTTACTGTTAATATTGATTATGATGATAAAGCAGAAAAAAAAGATATATCTTTAATTTATAATGGAAAACCAGGAGAATTTATACAACAAGCTGCATTTGGAGATATTGAAGTATCGTTGCCTACGACAGAATTTACAGGGTATAGTAAAGAGCTGTTTGGGTTAAAGGTCGATACTCGTTATAAAAATTTAGGAGTCAATGCTTTTTTTAGTAAAACTAAAGGTCTTTCTGAGGTAAAACGCTTTGTAGGAAATACTCAGTTAGAGAGGAAATTGATACCAGATACTGCTTATATAAAGTTAAAATATTATTCTCTTTTAAAAAGTAATGAAACTCGGAAAATAAAAAATGGTACAGTTAAAGTATATGTTGCTTACCAAAAATTAAATCCAAAATATAATTTTGCTATTGACTCAAATGTACTTCTTTATGATTTAAATACTACTCCTGGATTTTCTTATAAAGGGAATTTTGTTCTTTTGGTTGCAGGGCAAGATTTTACTATTGACTATAATACTGGTGTACTTGCTTTTAAAAATTCCATATCTAAAGGCGATGTTGCAGCTGTAAGTTATGATTTTGAAGACGGTACACCTCTCTCAAACAATCCTTTAATTATTAAAGATATTAATGATAGTCAAAATATTACTACAGAAATTAAAACTTTTTATAATTTAGGTAATTTAAAAATAATAAGAGATAATGGAAGAGGTAATTTTTTACTTACAATTAAAGATTTAAATGGCAGTACTCCTAGCATTATTGATGGTGGAAAAAATGTACCAATATATCCTCCAAAACCTGGATATGCTGCAAACATAGATGTTGATTTTGAGAACGGTATTTTTAAGTTACCTGAAACTTTACATGATTCTTTGTATTTAACTAATGACCATAAATATAATTTTGAGACGGAATATCAGTACACTGTTAAGATAGTAATGTTACGACCAAACATTGTTCCAAGTTCAGAAAAAATAGTTGTTGATGGTGTTACTTTAAACCCTTCTATAGATTATATATTAGATTACGATTTAGGCATTTTAACAATAAAGAACGAAAATATAATTAAAGAAAATTCTGTAATAGATGTGTCTTATGATTATTCTTTATTGGGTGCTCAGGCAGAGAGTATGCTTCTAGGCGTTAGCAGTAAATTAAACTTAACTGAAAATATTTCTATTGGTGCAGGTATGATACATAATTTTATGACTAAGAGTACAGTTTTGCCAGATATAAGAAATACACCTACAAGCCTTAGTGTTGGTGAAGGTGACTTAAAAATTGACAAACTAGATATAGACACGTTAAACATGCAGCTTAATTTAAATGCAGAATATGCTTTAAGTTCTTATAATGAAAATACTATAGGTAAAGCTTTAATAGATTCTATGGATAATTCTGTTAGAGAAGATTCAATTAATATTTTGGAAGATAATTGGTTTCACAGTGCAGATAAGTATCCTACGACAAGGAGAATGTTAAGTGATTTGTCTTGGAATAGCTATGAAATTGATATAAAAGACATAGATCCTGCTTTGGAGTTCGCTGATGGACAGAAACAATTGGTTTTAGAATTAAATTACGATGTTAGATATAGAAGTCAGATAGCTTTTGCTCAAAAAATTTGTCAAAATTGGGATGGTTTAGATTTTTCTAAAAAACTATATCTTGAAGTATGGATAAAAGATAATAATTCTAATTTGCACGAAATGGTAATAGATTGTGCTTCATGTATTAATGAAGATTCAGATGGTTGTGGAGTTTTAGATACTGAAGATATAGATGGGACAGGTATTTTAAGTCCATGGAAAGATGTGGGGAGAAAATTTCATAATGTTGACGGTACAGTATCCTTAATAGGTGCACATAACGGGAAACTTGATACAGAAGATCTCAATGGGAATGGTGTCTTAGATACTTTAGAAGATATAGCTGGGAGCTATAGTCTCTTGAGTTCAAGTGTTACAGTGATTAAGCAAAATATTAATGGTTGGAAGCAAATCAGGATACCTTTAGATATAAATGATGCTAATAGGACAAATTGGAAAAATATAAGAATTTTACGTATTAGAATGAGACAAACAAATGTTGGAGGTGATATTGGTAAAATTGTTATAGGTAAAATTTCTATAGTTGGAAACAAATGGGAAAAGATAGGTCTTAATGCTGATAACTTTAGTATTTCTTCCATAGGTAGATATGATCCAACATATAAATCAATTTTAACTAGTAAATATTATTTAGATTTATACGGAATAAATGAGCAAGTTAAAAAAGAAGAAAATGCTTTAAAGTTTTCTTATAACATGTTTATTACTAATGTTCCTTTACTTGCAAAGGCAGTTTATACTGGTAATGCTTTAGATATATCTAAATATGACAGCATTTGTTTTATGGTTTATGCAAAACCAGCAGCTGGTTTTGCTCAAGCAGGGGATGAAATAATATTTAGAGCTTGTGGAAATGATGGCAACTACTTTGAATATAAAACTATAGTTAGTGATGATGTAACATGGCAAGATTGGAAAATCATTAGAATTAATCAGTCAGGTTTTGGGAAAAATGCTTTATGGACAAGTTCTGACCCTCAAGGACAAATAACAGTTGTGGGAAATCCATCGTTAAATAGAATTTGTCAGTTTGTATTGGGTGTTAAGTCAAACTCTGTAGGAGAGGAGCATCAAATTTGGTTTAAAGAGTTACATGCTGTTGGCAATAAACAAGTTGTAGGCAGAGCATATAAAACGGCTGGTGATATTAAATGGAATGGGACATCTAGTTTAGGTGCAATTTCTGTTGGAGGATCTAAAAAGTCTATAAATAGAGATTTTCAAAATATTGTAGCGGGAGTATATAATAGAGATTTACTCGAAGAAGATGCTTATATTAGCTTAGGAGGATTTTGCCCTACAGAAGATATAAGTATTTTTCCTATCAAAACTGGTATTTCAAGGGCTTGTATAATAACGCCTGAAGTTATAGAAAACAAATCTAACTTAATTTCTTTAAACGAAGAGGGGCGAGTAATAACGTATACAGGTTATACTCAAACTAATTTAAACTTAGGTACAAATCTACCACAAATATCTGCAAAATATATAAGATCCATAATAGACACGTCTAAAATTAGTCGTTTAGAGGATAGAGAAACTTTAGCAGGTAATATAATTTATAACAACCCTATTAGAGTTTTTTTATTACCTACAAATATTAATGCTGATGTAAAAGCGATAAACTCTTATTATAAAGTTTATCCCTCAACTCCTATACTAGAGTCAGACTCTTTTCTAGGTTTAGATAAAATAAATGATTACTTAAATATTAATAAATATCATACATTGGAACAGTCTAATCTTTTTGCTTTTAGACTTCCTTTTAAATTTTTTGATGGAATAACTTTTTTGCCAGCTTATTCGCTGAATATGGCAAAGGAAAAAAATAATGATTTTGTTGAGGAGATTGAATATGATAAAACCTTAAATCAAACTGCAGGAGCAAGTTTAGTTTTAGGATTAGCAAATTGGTTTAGTCCGTCTTGTATATATAGTATTACCACAAAAGAAAATTACGATATAAGTTTAAGTACATCTGAAGCAACTTTAACAATACCTGGCCAAAAAAAATATATAGAAAGGAATGGAGTTGGAGAAATTTCCTGGAACTTAAACGCTTGTGATATTATAAATTTGCTTTTGTTCAAAAGTTTAACTTTTTCGACATACTATAGATTACAGGATTCTGATTCCTATGATAAAGTAAATAAAGATTTTAAATCTATAGGCTTTTCTATGGACAGATTATGGGTAAGAGACAATCTTTTAATGGATTTAGAACCTTTCTATTCTAGTAACTCGTATATTGTTAAAACAATTTTAAATAAAGATGATATTCGTTTTTCTGGTAGATACATGCCTTTTGAAATTTTTTCTTTTAAAGGATATTTTTTGCCATTAAATACCTTTACTACTAATTGTACTTATACACAGGGAAATGAAAATTCATATGATAAGGGAACACGTAAAACTATATGTTCTTTGACTTGGCCTGATATTCTTATAGGAATATCCAAAACGGAAGAATTATTTTTTTGTACAGATTTTTTAAGTGATACACAATTAAATGCTAAATATAAAAATAAACAAATGACAACTTATGGAATTGCATATTCAGATAGTCTTTTATATGGTTTAGAATATAGATTCAAGTTTATAAAGATTCTTGATCTGTATGTAGGTTTAGATAATACAGATTCCAAAGAGAATGATTATATTACTTATACTACTCTTTATAATGGCAATGCTCAAAAATATGCTTGCCAAGGTGCGTTTGGCATAGGTAAATGGCGGTTTTCTATAAGATATGAAAATGAATGTAATTGGAAAAAAAATGCTTCTGGAAAGTACGTTTCTAATATTCAAAAAAATACTTATTTAGGACAAATAAATCTAGATACTTTATTCCCTTCAGGTGTAAAAATACCAATCATAAAAATCTTCGTTCCTCTTAGAAATAGAATTATTTTTACATCTAATCTTAAGTATATAGACCAACAGTCTCAAGTGAATATAGAAAGAGATAATAGTACAAATTTCGGCGCCTCGTTAAATACAGATTATGAAGTATCCAAATATTTTAGATTTATTTTTGGGCTTATTTGGGATAGGTTCGAGTTTCGATATAATAAGAAATTAAATTATCAAGATATTTCTGCATTAAGTAAATTAACTTTTCAATTTTAAGATTTTAAAATGATGAAAAAAATATTTTTAAAAGTTATTAATTTAATATATCCTCTCACTTGTTCTTTATGTGGTAGAGATTTAAGTGCTGTTTACAAATATAGGATTTGCAATAACTGTAAAGAATCTTTAAATAAAATAAAAAATAATGTGTGTGAGAAGTGCGGCATTCCTTTAGACTCTGGAGGAAATTTGTGCTATGCATGTAAAAAAGATTTAAAAATATATAAATTCGATAAGTTAAGATCAGTTTATCTATATAAGGGGCATTTAAGAAAATTAATTTTAAAATTTAAATATTCAAAGAGAACTTTTTTATATAAAGATTTTGCTTTTGAAATGAGTAAATTAATACAAGAATATGAATTTTTTAAAAACTCAGATTTTATTATACCTGTTCCCTTAAACATTTTAAGAAAAATAAAAAGAGGGTATAACCAAGCGGAACTTTTGGCCGAAGGTGTTTCTATTCAAAGTGGAATACCTATGTTAACAAATATTCTGTTTAGAAAAAAAGTTACAAAACCTCAATTTAGATTATCTAAATTTGAAAGAGTAAAAAATATACAGAATTCTTTTGTAGTAAAAAATAAGAGTGCAATAAAAGATAGGACAATTTTATTGATTGATGATATAGCTACTACTTGTTCGACTATATCTGTTTGTGCTAATGTTTTAAAAGATAGTGGGGCAAAAAATGTTTTCGTCTTAACACTTGCTAGAGATTAAACTAAATAAAGGCTATATGGTTGTAAATTTGACAAGTCATGAACTTTTTATTATAATATTCTATATATAACATAGTCGCGGGGTGGAGCAGCTCGGTAGCTCGTCAGGCTCATAACCTGAAGGTCGCAGGTTCAAATCCTGCCCCCGCAATAATATTAAAACGACATTTAAAAGTCGTTTTTTTTTGTTGTTAAAATTTCTTTTTGATATAATTGGTGTATCTATGATACTAGATGATTTAAGAAATACTGATTTCTATTTTAGTTTCAACTCTACAATCAAAGAGGCTTTAGATTTCATCAAGGGAAACCTTTCTACTTTTGAAGAGAAACGTTATGATATAAATGAACATATGTTTGCTGTTGTAGAAACGTCTTTTCCTAAGCCTGCTCTTGAACAAAAACTTGAGACTCATAAAAAATATGTTGATATTCAATACGTTATTGAGGGTTGTGATATTATAGGCTGGAAAAATCTTTTAAATTGTCGAAAACTTTATAGAGACTACCAGTTATCAAGAGATATTGCTTTTTATGATGATAAACCTGATTTTAACATAGTTTTAAATCAAGGGAGTTTTGCAGTATTTTTCCCTCAAGATGCACATGTACCTTTGTGTTCAAAATTACTAGTGAAAAAATGTATAGTAAAAATTGCAGTTGAAAAGCTTGTCTCTGTTTTGGAGGACCAAAAATGATAATTGGTTTGACGGGTTCTTATTGTTCAGGAAAAGACACGGTAGCTGAATATATTTCACAAAAACATGGATACATTCATTTTTCTTTGTCGGACGTTATAAGAGAGACGATGCAGGAAAATGCTATAGAATTAACTAGACAAAACTTGATAGTTTTTGGAACAAATTTAAGAAAAGAAAATGGGAATGGAATACTTGCAAAAAAAGTGTTAGATAAGATTGATTTGTATGGTAAATATTGCGTGACTTCTATAAGGCACCCAGAAGAGGTTAATGAGTTAAGGGAGAGAAAAGATTTTGTGTTGGTGAATGTAGATGCACCCCAAAAGGTTCGTTTTGAAAGAATGCAAAAAAGGAAAAGATGTGGAGACCCTCAGACTTTAGAAAAATTTATTGAGCTTGAAAAACAAGAATCTCAAAGTGATGGTTCTGGACAACAGCTTATAAAAACAGCAAAACTGGCAGACATCACAATTATTAATGATTCCGATGATATGCACACACTTGAGAGTAGAGTAGATGAATTATTAAAAAATATTAATGATAAATGAAATTTATGATGTTTGTATAATAGGTGCAGGCCCGTCAGGGATGATGGCAGCAATTCAAGCTGGTCAAAGAGGATTAAATATTATAGTTTTAGAGAAAAAATCTAGTCCTGGTATAAAACTTTCAATTAGTGGTAAGGGCAGGTGCAATATTACAAATAGTGCTTCAGTTAGAGAGTTTGTTGAGTTGTTTTATAATGGAAAGTTTTTATACTCGTCTTTTCATACATTTTCAAATATTGATACTGTTTCGTTTTTTGAAAGATTGAATGTTCCTTGTAAACTTGAAAGAGGAGGCAGGTACTTTCCTGTAAGTGATAAAGCTTGTGATATAGTTAATGCTTTAATAAGAAACACAAAACAGTTTGCAAAAATTATTTCTTCTTTTGATGTAAAATCAGTTAAACAAAGAAACGACTGTATATTTTGTATAAGTGGTAAATTTAATATAATATATGCGAAGAATTTAATAATTGCTTCAGGTGGGATGTCTTATCCCGGTACAGGTTCTATTGGCGATGGTTATAAATTTGCTGAATTTTTTGGACATTCTATAAAAAAACCTGTTGCAGCGCTTGTCCCAATAGTTTTAGAATCTAAATATTTATATGAATTGAAAAGTTTAAAGTTAAAAAATATTGAAGTTTCTTTAGAAGTATGTGGCAGGATTATTTTTAAAGAGTTTGGCGAAATGGAATTTACAAGTTTCGGAGCTGATGGACCTGTAATTTTGGCTTTAAGTAGTTTAGTGTCTGAAAATATTAAAAGTAATGATATATATTTAAAAATAAATTTAAAACCAGCCATTACTAAAGAATGTCTTAATGCTAGATTACTTAAAGAAATTGATAAATTTGGGCAATATCAAGTAAAAGGTATGCTCAAAGAATTTTTACCGAAGCAATTAATAAAATCTTTTTTAAATTATTGTAATGTCAGTATAATTAAAAAGTGTGCACAATTAACTAAGTTCGATAGAGAAAAGTTACTAAAAGCTTTTTTTGAAATGAAATTTAAAGTCTTAAAAACGAAAGATATAAAAGATGCTATAGTAACAAGAGGAGGAGTGGTAACAGATGAAATAAATCAAAAGACCATGGAATCTAAACTTGTAAGAGGTTTATATTTTTGTGGAGAAGTTATAGATGTAGATGCTCCTACAGGAGGGTTTAATCTACAAGCTGCTTTTTCAACAGGATTTGTTGCCGGGATAAATGTGTAATTGTTTTAAATAAAATTTAGCTAAAAACTACGACTCTATAAATATTAGCTGGTAGTGTTATTACAATTATTAATTTGTTAATATTGACTGAAAGATTTAATTTTTATATATTCACCCTGCTCATTAATTAATGGTGCGGTACCCAAGCGGTAAGGGAGCAGTCTGCAAAACTGTTATTCGTCGGTTCGATTCCGGCCCGCACCTTTTTTTATATCCTCTTTGTATTAAGTCAATATGTTGCCCGGTTAGCTCAGTTGGTTAGAGTACTTCCTTGACATGGAAGTGGTCAGAAGTTCGAGTCTTCTACCGGGCATGTTTCTGAGGTAGGCAGCATAATGAAAAAAAAATTAAACTCGAAAGTATCAAAGCAATCTAAAGTACCTTTATTTGATGTCTTGTTAGCTCATGCTAAAAGAGATGTTACATCTTTTCATTGTCCAGGTCATAAAAATGGAAGAAGTATAGATGCAAGTTTAAAAAATTATATTGGAGAAGATATTTTTAAATTTGATGTTACAGTTTTTGATGAAGTAGATTCTTTACATGATCCAGTTGGCCCCATAAAAAAAGCTCAAGAACTCATGTCAGAGGCTTATGGAGTAAAACATTCTTTATTTTTAGTAAATGGTACTTCAGTTGGGAATATGGCGATGTTTCTTGCTGCTTGTGATTCCGGGGATTCAATAATAGTTTCAAGAAGTTCTCATAAGTCGATAATGGCAGGTATTGTAATGTCTGGTGTTTGGCCTATTTGGATACAGCCTAAGATAGACCAAGATCTAGATTTGATTTTTAGTACAACTTATGACCAAATAAAAGAAGCTTTAGATAAATATCCTGAAGCTAAAGCTGTTTTTGTTACAAGTCCGACATATAATGGTGTAGTTACTAACCTGAGAAAGATTGTAGATTTATGCCATAAAAGAGGTAAAATTGTTCTTGTAGATGAAGCTCATGGAGCGCATTTGCATTTTAATGACAATTTGCCAGAGTCTGCTGTTGATGCAGGTGCAGATTTGTGTGTTCAGTCTACACATAAAACATTATCTGCTATATCCCAAGGGTCTGTTCTTCATTTCAATTCAAAACTTGTTGATATAAATAGAGTAAAAAAAGTAGTGTCAATGTTACAAACTACAAGCCCAAATTATTTAACGCTTGCAAGTCTTGATTTAGCAAGAAGACAGGTTTTCTTACATGGAAGGGGAAATTTTGATAGAGTTATAAAAGCTGCAAGATGGGGAAGAATGTATATAAATAATAATATTGACTCTATGAAATGTTTTACTCGCAAAGAAATGCAAAATTTAAATTTTGACTTAGATGAAACAAAACTTACAGTTAATGTAACTAAAACTGGTCTTTCAGGTTATGAAATAGAAGAAATACTTGCTAGAGAGTACAATATTCAGCTTGATTATGCAGATTTGTTTAATTTGGTAGCTATTATGGGAGAAGGTTCAAGTAAAGAGGATGTAGAAACTTTTGTAAGAGCTCTTGAAAGTATAAACAAAAAGTATCATGGGAAGCAGAAGAACTGGATACTTAAAATTCCGTCACTTGCTACAGAAATGGTTATGAAACCTAGAGAAGTATTTCTTTCAAATAGTACAAAAAAAGTTAGTTTAAAAAAAGCCGTTGGCCATGTTGCCGCGCAAACACTTACCCCGTATCCTCCTGGCATACCAGTGGTAATACCTGGAGAGCGAATTACAAAAGAAATATGTGATTATCTCATAAATATATCTTCAAAAGATATAAGAATTAGTGGGCAAGAAACTGAAAAACTAAAAATGGTCAAAGTTTTTACAAATTAAATGGAGAAAACTATGAATAAGAAAGAATTGGCAAATTTTAAAAAAATTTTAATACAGAAAAAAGCGGAATTTTTAAATAAGACAAATAGTAATCAAAGAGAACTCGATGCTGATTTAGAAGTAAGTATTGGCGATGAGATAGATACTGCTACTCACAATAGTGAAAAAGAAATGTTTTTTGAACTTGTAGCAAATGACAGAATAACTTTAAATGCTATAAACGATGCTTTAGTAAAAATTGAAAAAGGTAGTTATGGTCTTTGTGAGTGTTGTAATGGTGCTATACTTTTAGAAAGATTAGAAGCAATACCATGGACAAGATACTGTATTAAGTGTCAAGAGGAAGCTGAAAACACTAAGAGGTGAAAGTGATATTAAATTTTTGGGACAAGTTTGTTTCAAGAGATTTTGCTTTATGGATAAAGAGTCTGTCTTTATTCATTATTATTTTATCTTTAGGCATTTTTTTTAGTAAGTATTCTATTAGTTTTATAAAAAAGTTTTTAGAAAAGTTTAAAATAGTTATTTATGATGAAATATTCACTATTTCAAAAAGTTATATATATTTTTGGATTTTACTTACAGCTCTATATTTTGCGTTTATAACTTCTCCTATAAATACTAAAAACACAATTCTGTTAAAGATTTTTTACATGTTATTTGCGTTTTCAATAGTTCTTCTAGTAGCATCTCTTATTTCAAATTTCTTTAAAAAATCAGTTCATGAAAAAATTGGTACAAATATAATAAAGTTTATAGTAATTTTTATAGGCTTTGTGTTAGTGTTAAACCAAGTTGGAATAAAGTTAACTCCTATTTTAACAGCGTTAGGTATAGGATCTTTAGCTGTTGCTTTAGCACTTCAAGATACTCTTGCAAATTTTTTTGCTGGTATCAATATGTTGGCAAGTAAGCAAATTACAAGGAATGATTATATTAAACTTGATTCTGGACAAGAAGGTACAGTTTTAGAAGTTAATTGGAGAACGACTTTAATAAAAGAAATATCTAATACTGTAATTTCTATCCCAAATACTAAAATATCATCTTCAGTTATTACAAACTTTCATTTTCAACAAGCAGAAGTTACTGCTCGTGTAGATTGTGGAGTTGCTTATGGAAGTGATTTAGAATATGTTGAAAAAGTTGTAAAAAATGCTGTATTAGAGATAGTAAATAAATCACAAAATGCTATAAAGACATATATTCCTCTTGTTGTATTTACTAGTTTTGGAGATTTTGCTATAAATTTTTCTGTTTATTTTAGAGTAAAAGATGTTTATTCCAGATCTTCACTCCAAAGTGAAGTTTTAAAAAATATTTATAAAAAATTTACTGCAGAAAATATAGAAATTCCATTTCCTCAAAGAGTAGTAACAATCAATAAATAACATACGACTTTTAAGGAGTTTACAATGAAGTTTGTTTTAAGTTCAAAAATATTTAAAGCTACTGTGACAGAAGCTAACTTAGCTTATAAAGGAAGTATAACAATAGATACAGAACTTTGTGATAAAGCTGGTTTCTGGTTAGGGGAGAAAGTTTTAGTTGTTTCAAATACTTCTGGAGCAAGACTTGAAACTTATGTAATTCCAGGTAAACCAGGCTCTGGAGTTATATGTATAAATGGTGCAGCAGCTCACCTAATAAAAAAAGGTGAAGAAGTAATAATCATGGGTTTTACTCTTTCAGATACGCCTATTGAACCTAAAATTATTTTTGTAGATAAGAATAATAAAATTATAGATAGAAATGATTTTAACAATGTTTATGTAAAAACAGAAATTTAAATTCTATTTTTTATTTTGTCGGGGCGTGGCTCAGTTGGCTAGAGCACACGGTTCGGGACCGTGAGGTCGCTGGTTCAAATCCAGTCGCCCCGATTTAAAAAGGATATAAATAATGAATACAAAATTTGGTTCATTGGAGCTTTATTTTGATGCGATAAGAACAATAAAGCCTTTATCTCCTGAAGCTATAAAAGAGCTTTGGAATCTTTCAAGGACTGATAAAAAAGCTTTTGATAAGATAGTTGAACAAAATTATAAACTTGTTATACCTATAGCTAAAAGGTTTATGAAAAGTGGTATGGACATCATGGATTTGATAGAAGAGGGAAATATTGGTCTTATGAAAGCAGTAGAAAAATTTGATGTGACAAAAGGAGTAGCTTTTTCTACATATGCAGTTTATTGGATAGAACAGTACGTAAGAAAAGCTGTAGAAAATCAATTAAAAACAATAAGAATTCCTTCACATATTTGGGATGCTTTAAACCGTTGGATAAAGACAAAAATAATATTAAGAGGAGAATTGAATAGAGAACCAACAGATGATGATGTTGCCAAAAAATTGAAATTGAATAGAAAGCAAATTGATGATTTAAGGAGATTTTCGACGGTCTTTAATGGAACTTATTCACTGGAAATGCCTATGTCGGAAGATTCTAATATCCAGCTTAAAGATACAATTTCTGATGTTTCAGATAAATCTCCTGAGTCTGTTACAGAAATTATAAGAACTAGAGAAGATATTAGTATAGCATTGAACGATTTATCTGATAGAGAAAGAGAGATTATTCGCATGAGATTTGGACTTGGTGGAATAGATGTATTGTCTTTAGACGCTATTGGCGAGATTTTTCATATTTCAAGAGAGCGTGTTAGACAATTAGAACTTAGAGCTTTTAAAAAACTTAAAGGTATTCTTGAAAAATATAATTTTATTAGTCCGCAGGAGGCACAAAATATTAAACTTGATAGTAGAAGTGGTAAAGATAGACGTAAAGAAACTATACTTTCTCTTTATACTGATAAAAGATTTAATACTGAAAGAAGGTCACAGTGGATATAAGTGCTCAAGCAAAAAGTGTTATTAAGAGATATAAGGGATTTTCCAATACAGAGACTTGTTTTTAAAGACATAATGCCACTTTTTAGAAACATAAATCTTTTTAGAAATGTTATAGATGTTTTTTGATAATTTTTATCAAAACGTTAAAGTTGATAAAATTATAGGTATAGAATCTAGAGAGTTTATTGTTGTCATGCTTTTAGCATTAAAAATGAATATTCACTTTGTTCCTATTAGGAACCATTTAAAACAGTTAAATCTTCTTATTTTTTTGAGTACGGTGTTGCCACAATAGAAATACAAGAGGATTCAATTTCTGCTGGAGAAAATATTTTAATAGTTGATGATATTCTTGCAACAGATGGAACAGTTAACGCTTCAGTTAATCTTATTAAAACATTAAATGCTAATGTTATATCTTTAGCTTTTATTGCTGAACTTTTATATTTAAAAGGTAGACAAAAAATTTTAATAGGTGACCAAGTTGAAATTTTTTCTTTAGTTCAGTATTGCTTAGTTTACTATAAATTTTAATATTTTGATATAATATTGTCGTGCCCTGATAGCTCAACTGGATAGAGCAAATCCGTCCTAAGGATAAGGTTGGAGGTTCAACTCCTCTTCAGGGCGTGTTGTTATCATGTAAACTTATCTATATCACTAATAATGGAATATCATTCAAATACGATTTAGGAAACATTTTTAAAAAGTCACTTTTATCCTTAAATTCTTTTATATCATCTAAATATTTGTTAGTTACAAGGATATGTTTATCCTGTATGCCATTTA
>NZ_JAITJM010000030.1:0-6672 GCF_031278955.1 Candidatus Endomicrobiellum cubanum
TAACAAATACTATTTCTAATGTTACTAATAACCCTTATATAAATAATTTGAAAAATGTTGATAAAATATTAGATGAAATATTAAAGAACGAATCTCTAAAAAACGCGAATTTAAAAATAGAATATGGTATAAATGGTATTGGTATACTAACAGTAGTAGCAGGAGCAGGAGCAGTAGAGGAATATACAATCGGTATAGGGAGTAATACTATTTCTGGATTGCGTGGATTGATAGTTCCTGATCAAGAAATAATAGATAATTCGCCTAATAATCTTGATAAACAAGCCCCAACACAAGGTACGAAACCAACAAACAACATAAATAATAAAAATAATACGCCGACAAACGGTACTTCAACTCAACCAACGAGTGAACAGTCCCTAGAATCTTCGATAACAACACCTGGGGATATGAAATTACTTTAAATAGTAATAGTAACTAACAATATTAAGGAATATTATATGGTAGAACTAGAACAGAATAACCAACAATCAACAACATGTAACCAATCAAAAGAAGAACTAATAATACACCGTCAAAAGGTCTGTGATATTTTAGAAACATTTTTAACCATTTTAAATTACGAGGCTGATAAAACAGAAATTTATTGTCATGGTAATTTTTCTAATAAAGAATTTTCTTATCATGATAAAGGCCTCACAAAAAATGTTGACTTATCTGTTTTTAAAAATAGAAAGTTAACATCCGATAATATAAAAGAATTTCAAAGAGACTTACAAGAAAAAGATTCTGATAATTTTGTAGAAAAACTGTATAATTTTTTTAAGGAAGTAGAAGGAGTTTATTTAAACAAAAATACTTGGCCTATCCAAGATCCACTTAGTGCTTATTCGAGTGATATTACTAACATTATCAAAAAAAGCTATGCTATTAACTCTCCGAACTCTGAATCCGACACAACTACTAGTGCTAGCACTAAAGCACCGAACCACAATAATGCTAGTCCAAACACAGGTGTATTACCTCCTGTGCAATCAAATAATTTGATTATACCACTAGTAAGTTCAGAAAATTATTTCAATGAAATTTCAGAAAAATTTAAAGAATATGACGGTAATTTTAATTTTAGAGATATGAACAATTGGCTTTTTCAAGAAAATAGACAAGGTAGATTTGTTCGAAGACCAATACAAGGAATTAATCAAGAAAATCAAACGAAAGAATTAAATAATCTTATAGAAAAAGTAGCAAACAAACATATTCTTAAAGAAAAAAGAAACTTGTATGAGGCAATTAATAATATTAAATTTGAAGAGAAAACACCAATTAATAACAAAACTCAACTTTCAACCGCTTTAAGTAGAATCAAGGTAAATGATAAAGAACTTACAATAGGAGATGATAATATTGCAATTACTTCTGATAGTGTCACGATTAATATTAGGGGCATAGACATTCCTTTGTCGCATGACAACAAGTTAATATTACGAAAAGAAGGTTTCTTTGGGGAATATGGAGAAGTAGGAAAACCATTTTCTTTTTATCAAACAGGACTTGCAGACGCTGTGAAGAAGAAGAATAGTAAAGAAGGAGTATTTACTAAGTTAAAAGAAGACGGAATTGAACCGCAAAAAAAAGATGGAAGTATTTCTTATTTAAGAAAAAATAATACAGTTGTTACAGTTGTTGATATTCCATCAGATGTAAAAAAAGAGTTAGATAAAGAATATTATAATATCAAAGGACTAGATGAAGAAATGCGTGAAAAGCTGAAGGCTGTAGATCCCAGATTAATTTCTGCTCTTCAAGCTAGGAATACTGGAGCTGCAATATTTTTACATTTTCAGCTCTTTCAGGATCCTGACTATACAGGCTGTAGCTTGGGCAGTGAAAAGTTTAAATTAATAATTGATTACTTATGTCAAACAGAAGTAGATCCAAAAGAAAATTTTACACCTAAAAATGAAAAATATTATGACAGCTTTAATAAAGGACCTTATTTTGCACAAGCGACATGGGCAATCAAAAAAAATGGAAATAGTTACACGTTAGAACAACTTAAATTTCCAGAAGATGCTGTACCAATAGGTACTAATAAGAATTATTTAGAAGACTTTATAGATGAATGGGAAAAAAAAGGATGCACTATAAGAAATAAATATTGTGGCAAAGATTTTCACTATTAAGGTTTATTATTTATAATAAGGAATAATTATGGAAACAATTAAGAAGGTTTTTAACAATATATCAATTAAAGGTTATTGTATTGGGTTATCTGGTTTATATAAATATGCGAATGTATATTTGTTTATCATTGGTGCTGTAATATTAAGTATTGGATTAATTGACTTAGCAATGGCTCAAGATGTTGGAGGTGACGCAACAACTTCTGGTGGAGTAGGAGCTGGAAAAATTATCAAAGACCAATTGTGTAAAATTCTCCAACTGCTAGAGGGGGCATTTGGGGCGTTGGTAATGGTAGTTGCTGGTCTTGCGGCAGTTGTTACGGCTGCAATGGGAGCTTATAAAATGGCAATGTCTTGTGTAGTGATTGCTTGTGGCTCATACATTGTCAGGGCATTTTTAGTATTATTTTTTGGTGAGTCAATTGTTGAAAAGTGTGATGTTGGTGGAATTAAACCCAGTGGTAAGTAAGAAGTAATAGTTGAAAAAAAGTTCATAGCTTTACCACACACAACAAACAACAACTCACATGCAACTGGTGTAAGGTTCTTTGTAACAACTATTCTTGAGAATAACTTATTTTTGCAACATATAAAAAATTATACTGTAGCACAGCCAAAACAGCCAATCCTAGCTGCTACAGTAATTCCTTTTCGCCAGCGAAGGGAGGGAGAATTTTACTCATCTTGATGAGCTGATAATATTTACCTTGAAATTCTGGGAAATTCTGGTACAGGGTTCTTTTTATAAAAAGAAAATTATTAGAACGTAAAATTGAGTGCGAAACATTACTAATTTTTCTATGAATATTTAATTTTTTGACACACAATCTAAAACATGCTACCTACTACTAAAAACTAAAATAGCATGTTTTTAATTGTTTAATTTTATTAAATAATTTATATGATATAAAATTAAATATTTAAAAACATTATTATTTTTAATATATTATAAATATTACATCTTACTTATGTAATTAAAATAGCATGTTTTATGGAACATATTGATTTTTTTGGAAGAAATGATGAATTAGAGACCTTAAATAGCTTTTGGGAACAAAAGGGGTCAGGCTTTACTTACATGCGTGGCAGAAGACGTATTGGAAAGTCATGGCTTTTAAAACACTTTCAAGCAAAACACAAGAACTGCTTCTATTACATGGGGCGTCCTGACGAAACCAAAGAAGAAATTTTTATAGATTTTGTTAAAAAATGGGTTTTATTTTCGAAAGAAACCCTTCTTGAAGACTTGCGTCCTGAATTAATTAGCTGGAGTAGAATATTTTCTGAAATCTTAAAATATGCAGAAAAACAAAAAGAACCTCTAATTTTGTTGTTCGATGAGATTCAATGGATTGCTAAAAAAGGAGCTGGCTTTATAGGTTCTATCAAGGAAGCATGGATAGATTGGGAAATGTCAGGAAAGATAAAGGTTATAATTTGCGGATCTTCAAATAAATTTTTCTCTAAATATGTTGGCGGTGAAGAAAAAATACTAAGAGGAATCAGAACTTTTAACGATATCACAGTTAAACCTTTTACATTAAAAGAAACAAAAGATTATTACTTAAAAAACTTTTCCAATGAAGAAATATGTCTAACTTACATGATGTTGGGAGGATGTCCTTATTATTTAAGCACTCTAAACCCCAGCCTAGGCTTTATACAAGCCATAAATTCAACGATTTTCACTAATAAAACTATCTTCTTAAAAGAAATTTATGAGATATTAAATTTAGAATTTAATAAAAATGGAGCAATGTCTGCTACAAAAATATTGTCGTCACTTGGGCAAGATGGAAAAACAGTAGCCAACATAGTTAAACTAACAGGTTTAAATCCAACTGTCGTGCTAAGAACTGTCAAAAACTTATTAGAGTATGATTTAATAGAGGAAAAAAATTTTTTCGGAGAAAAACAAAAAAGAAATAATGCAGGAACAAGCTACATTGTAAAGGATTTTTTCTTAAATTTTTATTTTCAAATAGTTTTGCCGTTAAAATCAAGAATTGAAATGAATGAGCAAGGATTATTATTTCCTCAATATTGCATTAAGTCTAAAAAAGGTTTTTACATTGAAAATTTTTCAGGCAAAGCGTTTGAAAAATTAATTTCTTATATTCTATCATGTAAATTTTATTCTCTTAAAAAAGCCCCAAATATTTTTAAAAAACTTTTATTAAACGATGTTGACTTTACAGTTGGAACTTATAGCAATCAAGATGTCCAAATTGATATTGTTGTAGAAAATAAAAGCGATAGAATTGTAAGATTAATAGAGTGCAAATGGCTTTCAAACACAGATTTTTCATTAGAAAATGTCTGCAAAAAGCTTAGCTTATGCAATTATCCCAAACCTAAGGGATTCATTAAAAAGTATTATCTGGCTTTATCGCAAGATGTAACTTCAAACATGCTTGAAGTTGCAAAAAAGTATGACGTAGAATTAATCGGGTTGGAAGATCTATTTTAAATGTACGAACATACAAGTATAAAATCATAATCATAGCGTTCGGCTAAAAATTTTATTAACGTTATTACCTCTTCAACAATTTGTATTTCATCGATAAAAATTAGAGTTTCATGTGGTATTAATTCAGCAATCTGCATTAGCGAAATATATTTCTTTCTTTTTAGTGTTAAAAAAGTTAAATCAATTTTGCACTTGGTTGATTACCTGGTTGGTTAAAGATAAATCAAAATTTTCAGTTGAACCAAGTTAAATATTACAAATAAGTTCTATAATTTTAGTATATTATATTAAAAAGCGTAAAAATAAAGTGTTGGTTTATTTTTACGCTTCTAATTTTAGAATCAATTTGTTAACTTTATAAATATTATTTAGAAACCTCAAAGTTAGCCTGATAGCTTCAAGAGTTTGTTAATTTTTAAAATTAACAAAAAATAAAAATTATTTTTTAAATATGACGGAAAAAAAATATCTTACACGCACTTTAACGTCAGATCTGCTACGCATATCAAACAATGATAAGGTGTTACTTATAAACGGTCCAAGACAAATTGGAAAAACAACTTTTTTGCAGCATATAGCCGAGTCGGGACGTAAATATGTAACCTTTGATAACAAGACAGATTTGCAATTTGCTAAAACTGATTCAAAAGGTTTTCTCGAAACATTTGCGCCACCAGTTATTTTTGATGAAATTCAATATGCTCCTGAATTATTCCCTTGTATTAAAATGTTAGTTGATTCATCAGATGCACGTGGGCAAATATGGATGACTGGCTCACAACAATACAACATGATGGAGAATGTTACCGAATCTCTAGCTGGGCGAGTTATAATAATAGATATGCTAGGGTTATCACTCTATGAAAGAGACGGTTTAGGGGAAAAACAAAAAGCATTTTTGCCATCAGGTAATCCACAGGCAATATTAAAAAAGCGAAACATTCCAGAAACATTTAAGTTAATCTGGCAGGGAGCATTTCCTGACGTAATATATCGAGACGAAAAGAGTCGTAAAGATTTTTACGATTCATATGTGCGAACATACATTGAGCGAGATGTAAGTAAAATAATAAATGTTTCTAATGAAGTTGCTTTTATAACTTTCCTAAAAATTGCTGCAGCCCGAACAGGGCAAGAGTTAAACATTGCCAATATTGCAAAAGATGTTGGGATTTCTCAGCCGACGGTAAAAAACTGGCTTTCTGTTCTTAGAGCCTCAGGCATTATTTATTTTTTGCAGCCGTATTTTAAGAATATTACGAAACGCCTTATTAAATCCGCAAAGATGTACTTTCTTGATACAGGACTTGCGGCGTATTTAGCGGGCTGGACGACGTCTGAAGCGCTAGAAACAGGTATTTCTGCAGGAGCATTTTTTGAAACATTTGTTGTAAGTGAAATACTAAAATCGTATTATCACAATGGAGAGACGCCACAGCTGTATTTTTTCCGTGACGATAAAAAGCATGAAATAGATTTGTTGATTTACAAAGACGGCATGTTTTTTCCAATTGAAATAAAAAAACATGCTTCTCCTACTAGAAGTGATATTTCAGCATTTGAAATTTTTTCAAAATTAGAAAAAGTAAGCTACGGTTGCGAGATCTGCCTAACCCCCAACCTTCAACCACTTACACCTAACGTAGTTGCTCATTCGATTTGGGATATTTAACTACAACTTAAGTTAATTAGAACCAAATTTATAGATCCTAGCTAGCGTAAAATTTGATTAAAATACTGTCCAAAAAGCGTAAACGCCTAGTTATTATTTTTGTTTCCGTTCTCTTTTTAAAATTTTTTAAGATTTTACGAACTTTTCAAGAATCCCCCCCCCCAATCTCTATTGAATTTTCTTCCAGTGCAGTAACCCTGCCCCAATTGTCTAAAAAAAAGGGTCATTTATTTTGGACAGTTTTAAATGCGAGGTTTTAGCAGCCGGCAGTGAGTTTTTTATCATGTTTTTGGAATAGATTTTTATAGGGAATTAAAAAGGTTTAAAGTGTTATGAGTGGTGTATTAGTAAGTAGTAAGATTAATAATTCTAATCAATCGCAA